>JAFAJR010000034.1 GCA_019236085.1 Candidatus Dormiibacterota bacterium | reverse complement strand
CGGACGCGTACTCGCTGAAGTTGGGCAGCGCGCCGTAACCCACGAACACGTTGCCGTTGGGCAGCACCTCCATGCTGCCCTGACTGGTGGCGAGCAGGTGGTCCGGGTGCACGTAGCTGGCCAGCACCGACGCCGTCATGTCGGTCTCGTCGACAGCCAGCACCAGCGCCCGGGAGTAAGGCTCCACCTGCGGCCCGGCGCCGTCGTCGAACAGCGTCATGGTGCCGTCGGCCTGCCAGCGCGCGTCGTGCTGCCAGGAGAACTGCACGTCAGGCCCCATGGAGAATGAGTTCCGCTTGCCGCCCAGGCGCCACAGCACGTCTCCCGACGAACGCTCGATCTTGTACACGGTCCATGTGTTGCGCGCCGACACCAGCAGGTTGCCGTCGTCGTCGAGGTCGATGGAGTTGACGTGGAAAAAGTCGTAGGGGATCGGGTTCTTGGCGCCGGTCGGTGCGGCGGCGTACGACTCCCAGGGATCGACGTGATCGCTGGCGCGCCATTCGAAGAGCAGCTTGCCGGTGGCCACGTCCACTTCCTGCACCACCGAGTCGAGCAGGTGGCCGCGCTGCGGTCCACCCCACTGGCGCAGGTCGTAGGCCAGCGGCGTGTAGGCAGTGAACATCGCAGTTCCTGACTGAGTCAGCAGAAACTCGTGGAGGTCGCCCTGCAGTCCCTTGGCGGCGCGCACTGTGTGCCGGTGGCGGTATGAGGAGTCGTAGATCATGTACTCCCCAAGGCCGTAGCCCATGGGAATGATCGTCCCCTGCCACCAGGTGATCACCGGCAGGCCGTGCAGCATCTGGGTGGTGACATTGGTGGCAAGCGTGGTGCCCGTGTAGGGCAGGTACCACACCGGCTCGCCGCGTTCGTCGATGATCAGCGGGCCCTTGGCGGCCAGGAAGATGGCTCCCGGCGCGGTCCGCGGGTCGGACGTGTTGACGGTGACCGTCGGCGGCTGCAGATCGCGACGCGACCTGTACGTCGCCAGCGGCGGCGTCGCCGCGGCACCGGCAGGGACGACAGGGCTGCAACCGGTGAGCGCGAATGCAGCGCCGCCCGCCGCGGTGAGGCCGGCCACCGCCAGGAAGTCACGGCGGTTCAGCGTCCCGGCACGCGGAGAGGGCACGCTGAGGACCCTAGCCTCTCCGCCTTTCTGGACTCTTACGGCGCGTGACCTTGCCACCGACAACCACCTCCGCCATATGCCGCCGGGGCGGCCAGAGCCCCGCCGCACGCATCAGCTCGCGCAACCCGCGTTCAATGCCACGGCAGAGTATCGCCAGGTCAGGCACCGTGTCGTAGTCACCGGTGACGCCGAAGTTCACCTGGCCGTCGTAGGAGAAGATGGCGACGGCCACCCTGATGCCGGAGGCGATGGGCACGTAGGGGTACGCCGTCCGCAGTCGTCTGCCCAGCACATACAGGGGAAACTGCGGTCCCGGGACATTGGTGGTGATCGTGTTGATGCCGCGGGTCCCGGCACGGGTCACCAGCCGGGTCCCCAGGGACAGCAGCATCGCGGGAGCGAACCCGGCCAGCGAGGTCAGCGCCTCGCCGGCCACCGCCTGCCGCGTGTCCTTGAGCCCCGCCATCTGCACGGATATGGCACGCAGTCGCTCGACGGGGTCGTCGAGCTGCACCGGCAGGTCGGCGAACATCGCCGAGACCCGGTTGTTGAAGATGCTGTCCCCCACCGCCATGCCGGTATCGTCACGTGCCCGGACGGAGACGGGGACCATGGTGCGGATCGGCCCGGCGAGCTCCTCGCCCCGGGAGATCAGCAGGGTGCGGAACCCCGCGGTGATGGCCGCGAGCACGACGTCGTTGAATGTGCCTCCCAGGGCCCGGCGGATCAACTTCACATCGGAGACGGACCCTTGTGCCCATCCCCACCGGCGATGCGGGCCGATCGGTCCGTTCAGGCTCGTCGCCGGCGCCCGGCGGAGCACGCCGGCTAGCGCCAGCGAACCCATCAGGACTTCGACAGCCCGGCCCGCGGCCCCACCAGGCCCGGCGAAGGCAGCACCCAGCGACCGCACAGTCTCGACGGGCTCGGCCAGCGCTGCCGTGACGCCGCCGGCGGCGAGGCTGAGTGCCCCCGGCTGCGGCTCGGGCTCCCAGGGCAGCGGCTCCACGGGAGGTTCGCTTCGCGGCGAGATGTCCATGATCACCGCCAGCAGCTCGGCGCCGGAGACGCCGTCCACCAGGGCGTGGTGCGTCTTGCACACCATCGCCCAGGCAGAGTCCTCGAGGTTCTCGGTGACCCAGATCTCCCACAGCGGCTTGGTCCGGTCGAGCTCCTGGGACATCAGCCGCCCCACCAGCCTGCGCAGCTCCGCCTCACCGCCGGGGGCGGGCAGGGCGGTGCGCCGGACGTGGTACTCGATGTTGAAATGCGAGTCGTCGACCCAGACCGGCCGGGCCAGGCGTCCCGGGACGTCGCGCACCACTTGCCGGTAGCGCGGCACGTGGGGCAGCTTGGCGGCGATCATCCGCAGCACGGCCTCCTGCGGCGGCGCCGGCCCCTCGAAGATGGCGACCGAGCCGATGTGCATGTGGCTGACGCCGTCCTCGATGTGGAGGAAGGAGGCGTCTAGCGCGCTGAGACGGTCGGGCACGATGTCCGACGATAGCGCTGCGGTCGCGCCGCCCGGGTTCAGGCCCTGACGATGCTGATGTTGAA
The DNA here is from genome assembly GCA_019236085.1 of Candidatus Dormiibacterota bacterium. Lineage (GTDB taxonomy): Bacteria > Chloroflexota > Dormibacteria > Aeolococcales > Aeolococcaceae > JAFAJR01. The sequence continues at coordinate 1,565 of JAFAJR010000034.1, read as the reverse complement.
GCGCGCGTCGCCGAACAACCCCATGAGGCGCACCCACAGGGCCACGTAGAGCTCCGTGCCTCTGGCCTGCGCAATCCCGCCGAGGTCGACAATCCCGCCAGGGGCGAAGCCCAGCTCCAGGAGCAACGATCGGACCTCTTCCTTGGCGGTCGCGTCGTCGCCGCACAAGAACATGGCGTGCTCGGCGGGCAGCGAGCCGGGGTCGACCGTGACCGCGACGTTGATCGTGTTGAGCGTCTTCACCACCCGCGCCTCGGGGAATTCGCGCTGGATGCGTTCGCCCAGGCTGTCGTCGAGGGCGATCCCGGCCACCGGTGGGAAGCCCTGGGAGAAGTCGAGCGCGTTGGCGAGGTCGATCAGCACCTTGCCGCGCAGCGCCTCGGCGCCCGCAAGACGCAGCGCCTCTATTGAGGCAGCGCCGCTGGTGGCGTTGACCACGCGTTCGCCGAACTCCGCAGCCTCCGAGAATGTGCCATGGCTGGCACGATCTCCGTTTGCCGCCGACCAGGCTGACGCCTTCTCGTTGTCAGCGCTCCGCGAGCCGAGGCGCACCTCGTGTCCCAGCTCGATCAGCCGGCCACCCAGGGTGAGGCCCACCACCCCCGTGCCCAGAACTCCGTATTGCATCAGGCCAGCGCTGTGCTGCGTCGTTGCGTCGCGACACCCTTCTGCTCGGCCACCGGCCACGCGTCCTGCAGGCTGCCGCGCCACTCCGGTTTGGCGAACATCACCTGCACGTCACTGATGCGCCGCTCGGCGAAACCGGCCTCGCAGTACGCAAAGTAGTAACGCCACTTGCGCAGAAACGCGTCGTCGAGCCCGAGCGACAGCGCCTGCTCACGGTGCTCGTCGAGCGCATCGCGCCAGCGTCGCAGCGTCACGGTGTAGCTGGCGCCGATGTCGCGCAGGTCGATCAGGCTCAAGTCGGTCGCGTCGCGCGTGATGTCGAGCATCTCTGCGACCGATGGCAGGCAGCCGCCGGGAAAGATGTGACGCTTGATGAAGTCCTGCCAGCGTTTCGAGCGCTCGAACTCGCGGTCGTCGACAACGATCGCCTGGATCGCGGCGAGGCCGTCGGGCTGCAGCAGCGAGGACACAACGCGGAAGAACTCGGCGTGCAAACGCCAGTCCACAGCTTCGATCATCTCGATGGACACGAGGTGCGTGAAGCTGCCCCGCAGGTTGCGGTAGTGGTCGCGCAGAACCGTCACGCGCTGCTCGAGCCCCTGTGCTCGCACCAGCGCCATCGCGTGGTCGTACTGCTGCTCCGAGATGGTGGTTGTGGTCACCCGGCATCCATAGGCTCGGGCAGCGTGCACGGCGAAGCCGCCCCATCCGGTGCCGATCTCGACGACGTCCGCGCGTGGATCGAGGCCGATGCGTCCGGCGATGGCATCGAACTTCGCCACCTGGGCGTCCTCGAGCGTCATGCCGGGACGCTCGAACAACGCGCACGAGTACGCCATCGTCGGGTCGAGAAACAGCTGGAAGAACGGATCGCCGAGGTCGTAGTGCGCGCGGATGTTGCGGCGGTCCTCCGCCGCCGTCGGGCTGCGTCCGGGCAT
>JAFAJR010000296.1 GCA_019236085.1 Candidatus Dormiibacterota bacterium | reverse complement strand
TGGAGCCGCCGGTGACGGTGCGCGCCTACTTCGCACAGGGCTGGCACGACGTCCTCGCCGTCGACATCAACGACGACACGCGCGAGCTTCGTGTCGAGATGCCGCCCGAAAGAGACAGAAACGGCGTCGACCTCATTTCGCACCGGGTGTTCGGACCGGCGCTGTACCAAGCAGAGCCCTCGCTGCTGCATCACTGACACCCGCGGCGCAGCGGGGTTGGACCACGCTCCGGCCATTGCGACGCGATTCGTACAAATGTTCGCGTTGACGCGCCCGCATCGTGCTGCTACTGTTCCGCCCACAAGTGGAGCGAAGTGGTGCGAAATGGTGGGCAGATGGAGTCGATGGAGCTTGATGACGCCACGCTGACGGCGCTTCCGGCGACGCCGCCGGTGCCGACGCAGCTGGTGGGCAACTATCACCATCAGGTGGACGCCAAGGGCCGGGTGTTCGTCCCCGCCGCCCTGCGCCGGGGTCTGCCCGACAACTCCGTCGTTGCGCCCGCCGCCCGCGGCCGCCTGTTCGTCTGGCCTCCCGCGGCATGGGAGGAGCACCAGACTCTCTACCGCCGCACCGCGGAGACCGCCGCCCAGGAGGCCAAGTTCCTCCGCTGGCTGGTCAGCCACGCGTTTCCGTTCGACGTCGACACCCAGGGCCGGTTGCTTCTGTCGCCGTGGCAGCGCGAGTGGGCCCACATCTCGGACCGCGTGGTGTTCGCCGGTCTCACCGCCGGGGTCGAGATCTCGGCCGAGCAGACCTGGATCGCGGAGGAGGGCGAACCGCCTCCCGAGGAGTTCGACAAGCTCAGCGACCTCGTGTGGCAGCTCAGCCGCTCCGGCCGAGGGGCCGGCTCATGACAGCGTCCCGACACAACTCGTTGACATGCACAGCACCTCCTGCCGACCGTGGCGGGCATGAGGCGCAGCACCGCAGCCACGCCCGGCGACCAGGCGCCTGACGCGCCCGGCCACCGGCCGGTCCTTCTACACCCGCTCATAGAGAACCTGCAGCCCAGGCCAGGGCAGACCGCCGTCGACGGCACCGCCGGCGCCGGTGGAGTCACAGCAGCCCTGGCCGGCCGAGTGCGGCCGGGCGGCCGCGTCATCGCGATCGATCGCGATCCCGATGCTGCCGCCACGCTGAGGCAACGCTTCGCCGGCGACCCTGCCGTAAGGGTCGTGCACGGCGACTTCGCCGACATGGAGTCGATCGCCGCGACGTGCGGCGTCACCACGGCGGACTGCGTCGCGCTCGACCTTGGTGTCTCGTCGATGCAGCTGGACACCGCCGCGCGCGGCTTCAGCTTCATGCTCGACGGACCGCTGGACATGCGTATGGACCCCGGCAGCGGTGACACCGCCGCCGCCATCGTCAATACGTACGAGGAAGACGCTCTGGCCACGCTGTTGCGCGAGCTCGGCGACGAGCGGTTCGCGCGGCAGATCGCCAGGGAGATCGCACGGCGGCGCTCGCAAGCTCCGCTGCACACCACGCGCCAGTTGCGCGACGCCGTCGAGGCGTCGATCCCGCGCCGCGCCTGGCCCAAGCGCATCAACCCGGCGACACGCACATTCCAGGCGCTCCGCATCGCTGTCAATCGCGAGCTGGAGAGCCTCGAACGGGGGCTGCAGGCAGCACTTCACATCCTCCGGCCCGGTGGGCGTCTTGGGGTCATCTCCTTTCACTCCCTCGAGGACACCCTTGTCAAGAACGCACTCCACGTCGCAGCCACAGCCTGTCTCTGTCCGCCCCAACAGTCCCACTGCACCTGCGCTCACCGGGCCACCATCTCTCTCGTCAATCGCAAGGTGATCCTGCCCGACGCTGACGAGCTCGCAGCAAACCCGAGGGCGCGCTCCGCGCGCCTTCGCGTCGCCGAGAAGCTCGCGGACGGCACCTGATCCCCGCAACCCAGTCCCCGCACAGGGCGGAGGCGTGCGCGGCACGCCTCCTCCCGCAACCCACCCATTGGAGTCACAGGTCAGTGTTCCGTCTTCGTGCCGCACATGGCCGAAGCGGCCCAGCGCCGGAGCTGCCGCTCGAGCCTGACGCGCGTCGCACGCGGCTTCGTCGCGGCGGGCCGCGCACGCCCATTCCGCTGCTCCCGATCATCGCGGTGGGAGCCGGCATCGGGGTGGCGTACGTGAGTCAGAGCGCGCATGCCACCAAGTCCACCTACGAGCTCACAGCGCTGCAGGCTGAGCAGCAGCAGCTTGTCTCGCAGGACGGCCAGCTGGGTGACGAGCTGGCACGCCTGCAATCCTCGGAGCGCATCGTCGCAGCTGCACAGACGCTGGGCATGCAGCCTGACGGTCAATGGTCGTACGTTGCTGCCAAACCTGTCCAGATCCTGGGAGCCGGCGGCTCGCCGCAGGAGGCGGCGACGGCTCAGTCCGGCGCGCTGCAGCAGCTGATCGGCGTGCTCGGCGGCGGAGCGGCGGAGCGCCCGTGAGAGGACGCGAGCCACACAACTTCCGGCGGCGAGGTCTATGGCTCGTGCTGGCATTTGCGGCCATGGCGCTGGCGGTGCTCGGCCGCCTGGTGCAGGTGCAGGTCCTCGAAGCGCCCGCGCTGGCCGCGCAGGCAGCGGCACAGCACACGACGTCCATCACGCTGCACGGCAACCGCGGTGAGATCCTGGACCGTGATGGCCGGGTGCTGGCCAGCAACCGCACGGTGTACGACGTGTTCTGCGACCCTGCGCTTGTCGATGCCTCGCAGCGCGACTCGGTGGCGAAGCAGGTGGCGCCGATCATCAACGTGAGCGCAGCCGCCATCGAACGCGCGCTGCAGCAGCCCAATCAGTTCGACTACCTCTCCAAGGGTGTGTCGCAGACCGTGGACAACCGCCTCGCGGCGCTGGGAATCCCGGGCATCGGCACCATTCCCACGCAGCAGCGGGTGTACGAGCCGTCCCCGGTGCCCGGCGTCTCCTTCGGCGCGAACATGCTCGGTTTCGTCGACGCGGACGGCCAGGGGCAGTACGGCGTGGAGCAGTACTACGACAGCATCCTGGCCGGGACCGCCGGCCACGAGTCCTCGCTGGTGGACCTCGACGGCAACCCGATAGTGCTCGGCGGCGGCAGCATGGCGCCGGCGCACGACGGCGACAACATCCAGCTCGGCCTCGACTCGCAGGCCCAGTACTGGGCCGAGATCGCGCTGGCGCAGGGCGTCGAGACCTCGCAGGCGCAGTCCGGGACATTGATGATCATGGACACCAAGACGGGATCGCTCCGCGCCTGGGCCCAGTACCCCTCGTACAACGCGAACGCATACGGTTCCGGCGACATCGCCGACTTCCGTGACCTGGCGGTGTCACAGCCGTACGAGCCCGGCTCGATCATGAAGTCGGTGACCTTCGCCGGCGGGCTGAAAAATCACGCCATCACGCCGCAGACGGTCATCGACGAGCGGCAGCAGGTGATCGACGGTGCGCTCATCCACGACTGGGACCTGCGCTCGCACGGCTACGTGACCATGCAGCGCGTGCTGGACCTGTCGTTGAACAACGGGGCAATCGCGGTGCAGCAGATGGAGGGCCAGAACGCCTTCTACGCCAACATGCTTTCCTTCGGCATCGGCGCCCCGACCGGTGTCGACCTCGCCGGTGAGGTGAACAACCCGCTGCCGAAACAGTCGTCCTGGAGCGAGCTGAACTACGCGACAGCTGCATTCGGCCAGGGCGTCGTGGTGACGCCCGTGGAGATGCTCGCCGCCATCAACGCCATCGCGAACGGCGGCGTGTGGGTGCAACCGCACGCCGTCGACGCAGTGATCGACCCGGCCACCGGCAAGGCGACGCCGTTCGTGCCGCGCACCCGCCGTGTCATGCCGGCATCCGATGCGAGCACACTGGCGCACATGATGGTGGGCGTCGTCGAGGATCCCGGCGCGGAAGGTTTCATGGCCAAGATCCCTGGGTACGGCGGCCAGATCGCCGGCAAGACGGGGACGGCGAGTGTCGCGGTGAACGGCGTGTACGGCGGCGACGTCATCGTGTCGTTCGTTGGATTCATGCCCGCCGACCACCCGCAGTTCACCATGATGGTGGTGCTGCGCTATCCACAGGAGCACGGCATTCCGCGCTTCGGTTCGATGCTGGCGGCGCCGGTGTGGAAGCAGGTGGCGCAGCTGCTGATCGACGAGTGGCGGATCATGCCGTGATCCGTGAGCTGCTGGTCATGCTTGCGGCCTTCGCCGCGGGCGTGCTCATCTATCCGTTTGCCGTGACCGTGCTGACGCTGCGCGGCGCCGGCCAGCGCATCGCGGGATACGGACCGTCGGCGCACCGCGTGAAAGCGGGCACGCCCACCCTCGGCGGTGTGGTGTTCATCTTCCTCGCCGTTGTCGCCTGGATCATCGCCGACCGCAGTCGCGCGGGCTTCGTCCCCGTCTTCGCGCTCATCGGGGGCGCGCTGCTTGGCGCGCTGGACGACCTGGTGAACGTGCGCAGCAGCCACACGCTGGGACTGCCGGCGAGGCCCAAGCTCGCCGTGGAAGGGGTCGTGGGTGTGCTCACCGGTGTGGGGCTGTACCTCACCGGCTTCACGCAGCAGTACTTTCCCGGACTCGGCGCTCCCGACCTGCACTGGGGAGTGATCATCGTCGCCGCGCTGGCCGTCGTCGCCGCCACCAACGCGGTGAATCTCACCGACGGTGTCGACGGGCTCGCTGCATCGTGCACCGGCGTTGTGTTCTTCGCCGCCGCGATGATCGGCGTGCGCACCGGCAACCTGCCGGTGACGCTGCTTGCCGCCGCGCTCACCGGCGCGCTCGCCGCATTCCTTGTCTACAACTGGCATCCGGCGCGGCTCTTCATGGGTGACGCGGGCGCGCTGGCTCTGGGCGCGGCGCTGGTGGCCCTC
>JAFAJR010000082.1 GCA_019236085.1 Candidatus Dormiibacterota bacterium | reverse complement strand
AGATTGAGCCCACCCTCGGCGAGGAGGCTGACGATGTTCAACGCCTCCTCGGTCGCCGAGGTGTCACCCGGTAGCGCCGCGATGAAGCGGTCCTCGGCTGCCACCGAATCGCGGAGCTCCACTATCGCAGCGGCGTCCTCGGCCAGGGCGGGGCGCAGCAGGTAGGCGCGCCCGTCCTTGCCCCGCGACTGGCGGCGCAACAGCGCTTGCGGCGTGGTCACCCGGCGAGCTGCATCGCAGGCCGTGCCTCGGGCCGGCCGTCGACGGCGCGCTCCACCACGCGACTCCCCATCCCCGGCGCATTCATCACCGTGATGTGGCCATGAGGGTAGCGCCAGACCTCAGTCTGCCACGCGGTGGCGAGTTCGGCCACCGGCTCGGGGCCGACGATGAGGTCGTTCTCGGCAAGGACCAGCGTGGTGCGTGAACCCGGCGTCGCCGCCTCGAACCGGGCGGGCTTCAGCGGCGCCAGGGCGGCGCTGAGGGCAGGCAGCGCCATGCTCCGCTCAGAACCCCAGAACGACTCGCCGGCGCCCAGCATTCCCATGCGTCGTTGCACCGCAAGCGGGGGGCGAAGCACGAAGGACGCCGCCGGGTCGCACAGCGGCGCGATGCCAAGCAGCGAGTCCACCTCGACCTGGGCTGCCAGCAGGGTGGCGACAAGGCCTCCCAGGCTGGTGCCCACCACCGAGACCACAGGTGAGAGCTCACGCCGCATCCAGCCCAGCAGCGCCGCGGCGTCCTCCACCGCCTGCCTGACCACAGCCCTGGTGTGGGCCGGGTCGATGCTGAAGAAGCCGTCCCCGCTGGCCCGGCCCGGCTCGGAGCGGCGCAGGTGGTAGGGCAGCTCCATGCGGACGGTGTGCGCACCACGGCGCCGCATCCGCCAGGCCAGCCAGCGGTCGAAACCGGTGAACGGCACCGCGTAGCCGTGCACCAGAAGCACCGCCGGCAGGTCGGGGCGTCCTCGACGCACGTGGGCAGTGGCAGTCACCCGCCGGGCGCCAGGATGGGCGCCCGGGCCCTCACTCTCGCCGACCAGGTCCAGCTCGCGCCAGTCCGGCCCCTCGAACGGCGTGAACGTGGCGGCCACCGACACGGGCCTCGGGTCGCGCACCCGGCTCTCAGCCCAAAAGGCGTGTGGATCGACAGGGCGAAGGTCGATCGCCGCAGGCTTCTCCACCCCCACCAGTGACAGCCGGGCCACCACCGCCAGGTCGAGGGCGCGCGACGCGGCGGTCAGCAATCGATGCCTCTGCGCCGCCTCATCCCGGCCACCCATCGAGATCAAGACTACCCCGCACCGGCCGTCGCCATTCATCATCACCGCGTGCCCGACCACAAGGAACGTTCAACGAGGCCGGTCAGGTCCGCCTCGAGGCGCAAGCGCGAGCGCCGCCGGGAGGCGGCGATGCGCGCACTGGCCGAGCCGCGGCGCCGGTCACGGCTGGTGTGGGCCTACGGCGCCACCGGCGGCGTGGTCATCGTGGGGCTGGTGATCGCACTGGTCATCGTTCTGGGTCGCAGCGGCTCGGCCAACACTCCCTCGCCGACGGGTGCTGCGTCACCCAGCTCGGGTCCGGTGCTCGCCGCGGTGCCCACCGGGGTCACCGGTGAGGCCATTGACGGCATCCAGTGCGAAGCGATGGAGCAGGTCGCCTACCACATCCACGCCCACCTGGCCATCTACAGCGGCACAACGCGCGAGGTCATCCCCGAGGGCATCGGCATCCCCGAGCCGCGCACCGAGATTCCCACCGACGACGGCCCCTTCGTACAGGCCGGCAAGTGCTACTACTGGCTGCACACGCACACTGACGACGGCATCATCCACATCGAGTCGCCCACCCAGCGCCTGTACACCCTGGGTCAGTTCTTCGACATCTGGCAGCAGCCGCTGAGCAGCACCGAAGTCGGACCAGACAGCGGGACACTCACTGTTTATGTCAACGGCGTGAAATACTCAGGCAACCCTCGCGCCATCACGCTTTTGCCGCACGAGCTCATCCAGATCGACGTCAACAGCAGCGAGCCGCCGCAACCGTTCACCTTCCCGGCCGGTCTGTAAACGCTTGTAAACAAACAGACTCTGGCGTCCGGTGGTACGGGCGTTCTATTGTCACCTGGTGATCGGCGACGAGATGACGCTGAACGAGCTGCGTGCCCGGGTCGCTGTCACCCTCGAGCGCTGGGAGGTGCGGCGCGACCGGCGGGCGATGTTCCTCACGCTGTACGCGCTGGCCACCGACGGCGTCCACGATGCTGTGTGCCGTGACGGGTTTCGCGACCCGCTGTGGATGCTGCGAGTCGTGTCCCACCTCGCGGAGCACTACTTCATCACCGTCGTGCCCGAAAGCGACGACCTGAGCCGGGTCACACCGCCCGCCTGGCGGGTGGCCCACGCCGCGGCCGCCGACCCGCAGCAGTGCGCGCCGGCCGCGGCGCTGCTGCTGGGCCTCAATGCGCATCTCAGCAACGACCTGCCGCAAGCGATCGCACTGACGCTGCGCGAGGATTGGCCGTTGACCCCAGGCCAGGCGGCGGGGCGGACTCACGACCTCGAGGTCCTGGGAACACTCCTCGCAGAAGCAGCGGCGTGCGCGCTCGAGGCGGACCGTCGCGGCACCGCATACGGTTTCTGCGCAGAACGCATCGTCGCCGCATGGTGCGACGACGCCTGGGTGCTGGCACATGAGTTGGCGACGACCGCGAATGCCATGTGGTGGACCGCAATGTGCGAGGAGATCGAATGCACCGCGCTGCGCCGCGCCCACCTGATCGCCTGCGACATGGACCACGCCGGCGACCTGCTGGGACTGGCCGGCGACGAGCTCCATCGTCGCTTTCCCGCCCGGCACGACGACGGCTGCCTGCTCGGCATCCCAGCCCCGACGTGGGGCTCGGCGCTACCCGCCTTCCCAGCGGAGCACTGAGGCCGGGATCAGCGGAGCTGCAGCTGCCAGTGGTTGCAGTGCAGCTCGCGCCCAGCCCAGGGCAGCAGCTCGTCGCCCATCAGCTCGAACCCGCTCTTCCGGCACAGCCGGTTCGACGCGATGTTGTCCACCGCGGGAAACGCGTGGAGCACGTCGAACCTCCTGGCACGCCGTGCGCGGTCGAGCAGCGTCTGCAGCGCTATTGATACGACACCGCGGCCCTGCCACGCCGGGTCGATGATCCAACCCACCTCGTAAATCGGCTCGCCGTGGTGCGTCGACGGGAACAGCGCGATGGTGCCGGCGGGCTGGTCACTCTCGTCGATCATCACCTTGCACGCCCAGCACTCGCCGCGCTTCGCCTCCACGATCGACGATGCGTGGACGCGGCGGATGTCGTCAGCCTCTCGCGGCCCGCCGAGGTACCGCATGACCACAGGGTCGGTCTCCAATCGCACTCGCAGCTCTGCGTCGCTCTCGTTCATCGCCGCAAGTGTCACCCGCACGGTGACGGAGCTTCCCACACCCGGGTTGATCGGGTACCGCAGCCTGCGACAAACGCGGGACGAACCCGCGAAGCATGGTGGGAGACGCAGATGAGGATTGGATCCATTGCGGGCGCTGCCGGCGCAGCCGCGCTGGCGGCCGTGACGCTCGCCGCATGTGGTGGCTCGAGCGGCGGCAACAACAACAGCGGCGACTTCTGCACTCAGGCGGCTCAGACCGTCGCGCAGTTTTCGCAGATCAGCTCGGAGTTCCAGAACACCACGCAGACGCCGAGCGTCGATTCCATCAAGCAATTGATCGCATCGGCGGACACTGCCTTCGACTCGCTGGATTCCAACGCCCCGAGTGCCATCGCATCGTCCTTCCACACGCTGCGCAGCGCGTTCGACCAGGCATCGTCCCAGGTACAGAGCGCCTCGACGTTCGACCAGATGGCGAATGCCTTCGACGGGCTCAACTCACCCAACGTGCAGTCGGCGAGCACGCAGGTGGACAACTACCTGCAGAGCACCTGCCACATCAACCCGTCGGCGACACCCACCTGAGCGGCATCAGGCCGCGGCGTCTGCTGGTGTGCCGCGGCCTGCCGACCGCACCGTGAGCGTCCCCAAGCCGCCGACATGCAGCCGCCGCCGGGCCACTCCATAGGCGGCGAAGCCGACCCCCGTGGCGATTCCCTGGTTGAGCACGCGCTGCAGCACGGCGATCGCGGCTGCAACCCCCGGGTTGAGGCCAAACCCGACCAAAAGTCCGATGATGCTGCCCTCGTAGGCGCCCACGCCCGCAGGGATCAGGCTCAACAGCCCAGCGACATTGGAGACGGCGTATACCAGCGCGGCGCTTTTCCAATCGAGATGGCCCGGGGCGACCGCCTGCGCCACCAGCCACAGGGTGGTGACCATCGCGGCCGCCTGCAGGACGCTGAGCCATGACCAGGTGATGGTCCCCGGTTTGCGCATCAGCACCACGAGGTCGTTGTGCAGCTCGTCGAGGGGATGCAGCACGCGACGCAGCAACGGCGTCTTGCTCACCAGCAGCCGCAGGTAGCGGTACATACGGCACCAGGTCATGGCAACGATGATCGCCGCGATCGCAAAAAGGATCACCACGATGCCGGCAAGCGCGTGCGGCACCGCGAGCAAGCCCGGAACCGCGAAGGCTATGAGGATGACTGTGTACAGCAGCTCCTGGACGGTTTCAGCCGCGACGGCGGCGCCGAACTCACCGCCGGACGCTTGCGTGACCAGGATGGCCCGGGTCAGTTCGCCCAGGGGCAGAAACGACGTCGCCTGGCCTGCGAGCGTGATCAGGACGACGTCGCGCAGCCGCATGCGGATGCCGACATCGACCAGCAGGAAGTGCCAGCGGATCCCCTGGATCACGTAGTAGGCGATCGACACAGCGACGATCGCCGGCAGCAGCAGCAGGTTCAGGTGCGCGATCGCTGACGCGAAATGCGCCGGGTCGATCGCCAGCACCAGCGCCAGGACGGCACCGATGCCAAGCGCCGACGGCACCAGCCACCGAAGCACATGAAGGTCGCGAAGATGGCCGACCCGGAAGGTGCGCCGGTAGCGGCTGTGGCGGACGTGGCCGCGCGGCGCAGCGGTTGCCTGCATTCGCTGCCAACAGTAGAGCAGCCCGGGAGCACCGCGACCTGCAAGAGTCGGGGCGCATGGCAGTGCTGAGCGACCTCGAGATCGTCCTGGGGGCGCTGGTGCTCCTCGTCACGCTGTACGACGTCTTCCAGTCCATCGTGCTGCCACGGCCCTCGGTGGGCCGCATTCGCCTCGGGCCGTTGGCTATCCGGTACGGCTGGCGGATCTGGAGGACCGCAGTCAACCGGCTGCGCTCGCTGCGGCGGCGGGAGTCTGCGCTTGCGGTCTACGCACCCCTGATGGTCGCCGTGCTGCTTGTGCTCTGGGCCTTCGCCAGCATCGCGGCGTACGCGCTGCTGTACGACGGCCTCGATGGTGGGCTCGTCCCCCACCCCGGCTCGTTCGGTGGCGCGCTCTTCTTCTCGGCGGGGCGGTTCCTCGCCTTCCAGAACGGCAGCACCACAGTCACTGGCACGGTCGTGCCGCTGCTCACCAGCCTGGAGGCGGCGAACGGGTTCGGGTTGTTCGCGCTGGTTATCAGCCTGCTCTTCTCGTTGTTCAACGCCTTCCAGCGCAGAGAAACGGCAGTCGTGGCACTCGACGCGCTCGCCGGCGCCCCGCCGTCAGGCGTGCAGCTGCTGGAGACGTGCGCCAAGCACCACATGCCAGACCAGCTGGTGACAACCTTCGTCACCTGGCGCGACTGGTCGGCTGACGTGCTGGAGAGCCACCTCGCCTATCCCCTCCTCTTCTATTTCCGTTCCAGCCACGACAACGAGAGCTGGACCAACTCCTTCGGCGCTGTCATGGATGCGGCAACGCTCGTGCTGAGTGTTGTGGAGGACGGCCCGCTGGGGCCAGCGCGGCTCATGTACAAGGTCGGCGACCACCTGGTGCAGGACATGCGCCAGTACCTAGGTATTCCGCAGAGCGGCGAGACCTTCATCGAGCGGCACGAGTTCCTCGAAGCGTGCGAGCGGCTTGAACGCGTGGGATACACCCTGCGTGATGTCGAGCACGGTTGGGAGGAGTTCCGCCGCCTGCGCAGCGCCTACGGATCGCTCCTCAACCAGGTGGCGCGCAACCTGGTGGTGCCGCCGGCGCCATGGATTGGCGATCGCTCCTACCTGCCGCACCGCGACCGCGGTCAGCGCACCAGACGACGCGCCGCATAGGCGGCGCGCCTGGAGGGCTGCGGTACAGGCTCGTAGCATGGTCATGGAAGGCCGTCCACTGACACGCATGGAGGACGTGAACAATGGCCAGAGAGAGTCAGACGTTCGCCTTTCCCGAGCAGCGCAAGGAACCGATCAACGACGCGGCTCATGTGCGCAACGCCATCGCGCGGTTCGACCAAGTCGAGGACGTCACCGACGCCGAGCGCGACCGGGCGTGGAAGCGCATCCTCGCAGCGGCTGACAAGTTCGATGTCGAGGTGTCGGAGCGCAGCTGGCGCGAGCTGTTCAAGGGCGGCAAACACCGCTCCTGATAATGCACCACTCATGTAAGCTGATATCAAAAAGCTAAGCAGGAGGATTCGTGATGCCCGCCGGAGCCAGCCCGAAGCGTGAGCGACAGTACGAGCACATCAAGAAAGAGGCCCAGAAGTCCGGCCGCTACAAGGGACGCGCGGACGAGGTCGCGGCCCGCACTGTGAACAAGCAGCGGCGCGAGGCCGGCGAGACCAAGTCCCGCTAGTACCCTGCGGTGGCCGTGAGCCGGGCCACCGAGGACTTCAACCGCAGGTTGCTGCGGGCACGCGACGCGATGGACAGGTCGTTCGCCGCGCCACTGGATGTTGCTGCGTTGGCGCAGGTGGCATCCGTTTCGCCTGCGCACTTCATCCGCTGCTTTCGCGCAACATTCGGTGAGACACCGCACCACTATCTGCAGCGCCGGCGCGTCGAACGTTCGATGTTCCTGCTGCGGGAGACCGATCGCAGCGTCACCGACGTGTGTTTCGATGTCGGCTTCACGAGTCTCGGCACCTTCAGCCGTACATTTCGCGACATCGTCGGCGAGACGCCAACTGACTATCGCAACGGGCACGGGCCGATGGTCGTGCCGAATTGCTTCGTCATGGCAACCGCGCGACCTCTGAACCCTCGCGTGCAATCGAGCAGTTTCGGAGAAGCCGCGGCTGGCGGGCGCTGATTAGCCTCAGCTCCAAGCAGTCAAACGGCCGTCGGCGGCAAC
>JAFAJR010000264.1 GCA_019236085.1 Candidatus Dormiibacterota bacterium | reverse complement strand
GCGCCAATCGTCACCAGGGCTGTCAACTCGTAGTGGGGCGTCGTGGCGGCTCCGGTCGGCGGCAGGGGCACAACGAGACCGGTCTCGTATGCGCCGATGTCGCACTTGGGGCCGACCGGTCGAGCCACACCGCGCGCGTCGGTACCCGGCGGCGGGCAGAAGCTCGTCGGAACCGCGTCGATCGCGACGCTGCCCGTACCGAGCGCCTGCGTCGTGAGGTGCGGGTCATCCACCGCCGCACCCACGTCGGGTGGCTGCGTGCTGCTCGCGGCGTTGGTCTCCAGCGGCTGCAGCTCGGGATTGGCCGACGCGCTCTGCGTGTCGCCGGTGCCGCTGAACCCGCACGTGCTGTCGTCGACCAGGTTGTAGCCGCCGCTGGCGATGGTGCCCCCAGTCTTGGTGGCGCACTCGACCACGGCGCCGTTCGAGGTGTCGCCGTTGAGGATTGTCTGCTTGACGTTGATGGGCCCGGAGTCCGTGTACAGCGCGGCGCCGTTGGCAGCGGACGTCGTGTTGCCGTCGATGGTCGACGCGTCGATGTTGACGGTCGCGGTGGGAATGCCGATGCCGACGGCGCCACCCCACTTAGCAGCCGAGTTGTTGGTGGCCGTGACGTTCGTGAGGTTGGCGGTGGTTCCGGAGGTCGCGTACATGGCGCCGCCCGACGCACTACCGCCGGTGACAGCGTTGCCGTCGAGGGTGACGTTGTTCCAGCTGATCGCGGGCCCGAGATCGCCAAAGGCGGTCTGGTAGATGCCGCCGCCGTAGGCGAGGCCGTCGGTGTTCGACGCCTTGTTGTTCTCGATGAGCACGTTGGTTGCCGTGCCGGCGTTGGTGCCGCTGTCGAGGATGGCGAAGGCTCCGCCGGCGCAGTCGCCGCCGCCGCAGGCCGCCCTGTTACCGGTCGCCCAGACGTTCTGCATCGTCAGCGTCGCCCCGTCGTCGTCGCCGAAGACCATCGCGCCGCCGTAGTGCTTTGCCGTGTTGGTCGCGAAGGTGACGCCGCTGAGCGAGACGCTGAACTCCTGGTCGTCGTCGAACCCGGCGGCGAGCCCGCCACCGGAGTTGTCGCTCGCCTCGTTGTTGCTCATCTTCACATCGGTCATGGTCAGCGATCCGTCAGGGCCGCCGGGTACATCACACGAGGTGTTGTCACCGACGTTGACGGCTCCGCCGCTCTCTAGCTGGCTGGGTCCGCTGCCGGAGGCGTCGCCGTCCGACAGCGTCACCCCGCTGATGGTGAGGTTCAGCCCGTCGCACGTGGCGATGAGGGGGTCGTTCCAGGGCGCTGCGCTGCACGGCGTCCCGGGGGCGTCGATCGTCGTCGACCCCGATCCGGCCCCCTGGATGGTCATGCTGTTCTCGATCGCCAGGGCGCCGTCCGACGGCGAGTGGGGATTGAAGCTGCCACCGGTGCAGCTGCTGAGCTGGTACTCGCCGGCGCCGAGCGAGATCGTGTCGCCCGGTGTATCGGTGTTGGCCTGCACCACGGCGTCTCGCAGCGTGGCGCAGGTCGCCGGATTCGTTCCCACGCACGGCACGGCGCCGAGGTCGTCCGGCGCGGGCGTCGCCACGACCAGCGTGCGCGGCCCGGCCGCTGCAGAGTGGGTCGGCGCCGCGAGCAGGGCTGCGCCGAGCACGAGCGGCACCGCTGCCAGGATCCCGATTCTCGAAAGCCGCATCGGCGGAACGCCCTCCTTGGTTGATTGGCGCGCCAATATTGGATGTTGACCGCCACCTCTCGCAAATCGTCTACAGGATCAGCCTGATCGCCGGCGACGCCGAGGCGCCGCGATAAAAGCGATCACCGCGAGCGCGGCGCCGACCCCCGCGACGCTGATCCCCAACACGACGGGAACTGCGTTCGATTGAGCTGCCGACTGCGCTACACCGGTGCTCGGCACGGGGATGGGAATCAGCGCCTCGAATGCGCCCTTGTCACAGCGGCCTGCCTGTGGCTGCGGACGCGACACGCCGCGCGCGTCCGTGGCTGGGCAGCCGCTGGACGGTCCCGTGTTCAAAGCAGGACTGGTCTGCGCAATCGCCTGTGTGGTCAGTGGCGGATCGCCATTGGC
>JAFAJR010000083.1 GCA_019236085.1 Candidatus Dormiibacterota bacterium | reverse complement strand
GCCGTTACCGGAGTGTACTGGCTGCGACCCGCAGGATGGCCGACCGACCAAGGCGCTGAGAGTCCGCTGAGAACGCGCCCCTGGGGCGCTGACCACGCCCTTCCTCTCAGGATCGCGGACCAGACTGGGGCCGTGGCGCGTTCAGTGTTCCGCCTCACCCGGCGTCAGGCGCTCGGCGCCGGCGGCATAGCTGTGGCCGCTGCGGCCGGTCTGCCGCTCGTGGGCTACGAGGTGCTCAGTCACCTCGGCCAGAGCCAGGCTTCGCAGCCGGGCTCTGGCTGGCCAAGTCCCTTGGGGACTGCGCGGGGGCGGGCTGCCCACCTGCTGCGCCGCGCAGGGTTCGGCTACACAAGCGACCAGCTGGACTCGGCGGCCGCCATGACGTACTCCGACCTGGTCGAGAGTGTGGTGTCGCAATCCCCGGAGCCGCTACCTCTGCCGGCCACGGCCACCTCGGCGCAGGTGATCGGGGGGTGGTACGAGCACATGGCAACGACCGCTGCCCAGTTCCCCGAGCGGATGACGCTCTTCTGGCATGGGCTTCTGACGAGCGACCGGCAGAGCGCCGGCAAGCGGCCGTACGTGGTCATCCAGAACCAGACCTGGCGCCAGGCGGGGCTGCAGGACTTCCGCTCACTGCTGGTGGCGGCGACCTTCGATCCGCTCATGCTGCGCTACCTCAACGGGGCGCAGAGCACGGCGGCGGCGCCGAACGAGAACTACAGCCGCGAGCTGATGGAGCTCTTCACGCTGGGCGCCGGCAACTACACCGAGACCGACGTTCGCGAGGGAGCCCGCGCGCTGTCGGGCATCCGCGTGGTGGCGGGTCGCGGACTGCTGGTGCGGCGCCTGCACGACCAGGGCACCAAGACCTACCTGGGCCGCAGCGGCAACCTAGGCCCTGACGATGTGATCGACGCCATCCTGGCGCAGCCGGCGTGCGCCGAGCACATCGCTGCAAGAGCGCTCGCCGAGTTCTGCATGCCGTCGCCACCGCAGGACCTGGTGCAGACGGTTGCGTCGCAGTTCCGTGGTTCCGACTACGACATCCGCACCCTGATGCGCTCGGTGTTCCTCAGCGATGCGTTCCTGTCACCGCAGGCGTACCGCTCGCTGGTCCGCTCGCCCGCGCAGTATGCGGTGGCGGCGCTGCGTCTCGTGAATGTGCCGAGGTTGGCAGCAACTGCTGCGCGACCGGCGGCATTGATGGGGCAGGACCTGTACAACCCGCCCAACGTCGGCGGCTGGCCGCTGAGCACCGGATGGATCTCGTCCGGAGCGGTGCTGGCGCGCCTCAACTTCGCGGCCCGCGTGGCGTCGGTCCCGTCGCTGCCGGATGTGCAGACCGCTGTGCGCGACCAGCTCGACGGCGTGCTGAGCCCGGCGACCTCGGCCGTCATCGCGCACGCAGCCTCGCCCGCCGACGCTTGGTATGCGCTGCTGGGCGGACCTGAGTTCCAGCTTCACTGAGGGTTCCAGATGATCACGCGCAGAGACTTCGTGGTGGGCGGGCTGACCGCGGCCGGGGCCGGGCTGGTGGTGCCGCCGGTGCTTGCCAAGTCAGTGCTGGCGGCGAACCTCGACGGCATGCAGAACGACCGGGTGCTGGTGGTGTTGCAGATGCAGGGCGGCAACGACGGGCTCAACACGGTGGTGCCGTTCACCGATCCCGCGTACCGCTCGGCGCGGCCGTCGCTGGCACTCCCGGATTCACAGCTGCTGCCGATCACCTCCGACACTGCGCTGCACGCGTCGCTGCCCAACCTCAAGAAGCTGTTCGACGCGGGGCAGCTTGCGGTGGTACAGGGAGTCGGCTATCCGCAACCGACGTACTCACATTTCGAGGGGATGTACGTGTGGCAGCACGCCGACCCGTCCCGCGAACGCACCGAGGGCTGGCTGGGTGACTGGCTGGCTGCGCAGCTCGACGCCGCCGGACATCCGCTCACCGCCTGCGCCCTCGGCGAGGTGACAACTCCACCGGAGCTGAGCGCGCCGACCGCCACCGTCAGCGTGATAGACGCTGTCGCCGACTACAGGTTGCGTGGCGACAGTTCCGAGATGGCCTCGGCTCCAGCGCTGTACCGCAACACTCCCGGTGCCTACGGCGTGCTGTTCGACCAGGCGCTGAGCACCGCGCAGACGGGAATCGGAGAGTTGCAGCAGACGCAGGCTGCGTACAAGCCTGCCGTGGCGTATCCCTCGGCTGCTGACGGCGGAACGCTGAGCGCGTCACTGCAATTGACGGCGTCGCTCATCGCCACGCAGCCGTCGGTCAAGGTGTGTCATGTGCTGATCGGCGGCTTCGACACCCACCAGAACGAGCTCGCGCGTCAGAGTGCGCTGCTGGCGCAACTCGACAAGTCTCTCTCGGCGTTCCTGGCGGACCTCGCCGCGCACGGCCAGGCGCAGCGGACAGTCGTGATGTCGTGGAGTGAGTTCGGCCGGCGGATCGCCGAGAACGGCAGCGGCGGCACGGACCATGGCGCCGCGGCTCCGCTGTTCGTCGCCGGGGCGCCGGTGCGCGGCGGCCTCTACGGCGAGGCGCCGTCGCTCACCAGCACCGTCGACTCGGGCAACCTGAAGTACACGGTCGACTTTCGCAGCGTGTACCAGGCGATGATTCGTGACTGGCTGCAAGCCGACGCCACGCAGCTGCTGGGCGGAACGTATCCGGAGCTCTCGCTGCTGCGCGTGTGACCCTCGCGGAGCCTGGGTACACTGCCAGACATGGGTTTCTGGCTGGTCTGGCTGGTTGCGGCGTTGATCCTGGTCGGCGCCGAAGTGCACACGCAAGCCTTCTATGCGATCTTCCTGGCGCTCGGCGCTTTCGCCGCCACCATCATCGCCGCCGTGGGTCTTCCCATCTGGACGAGCCTCGTGGTATTCGCAGGTGTCGCGCTGGGCGGCACAGTGCTCCTCCGGCCGGCGCTGAAGCAGATCTCGGATCGACATCTCGGGCCGCGGCTGGCGCTGCCCGGGTCGTCTGACGGCCTCGTCGGCCAGCGCGCGCTCGCCCTTGACATGGTCGGGGACGAACACCACCCGGGGCACGCGCGTCTCGCCGGCGAACGCTGGCTCGCTATCACCGACGAGCCCGGTGGCGTGCAGCCGGAAACGCAAGTCATGGTCGTCGACGTTCGCGGCACGACGCTGGTCGTCATGCCACTTGCAGGGGGTTGATACCGCATGGACACAGCGCTCATCGTCATCATCGCCGTGGTCGTCCTCGTCGTGGCGATCGTCATCGGCAGCGCGGTGCGCGTCGTGCCCCAGGGATACTCCGGAGTCATCACGCGTTTTGGACGGTTCCGGCGCGAATCCCAGGCGGGCCTCGCCATCATCACGCCTTTCCTCGACCGCCTGGTCCGGGTGGACATGCGTGAAACGCCACGTACCGGCGACCGCCAGGACGTGATCACCCGGGACAACGTCGCAGTCGCGGTGAACGCCACCATCTTCAGCCAGGTCATCGAACCGCGTGCCGCGCTGTTCAATGTCTCGGACTACTACGTGGCCATCGACCAGCAGGCCCGCACCACGCTGCGCAACGCGTTCGGCAACGTGTCTCTGGATGAGGCGCTGTCGTCCCGCGAGCAGATCAACGCGAGCATGCAGCAGCAGATGGAGCAGGTCACCGACAAGTGGGGCATCCGGATCAACCGCATCGAGATCGTGGACATCACACCGCCGGCCCAGATCCTGCAGGCCATGGCGCTGCAAAAGCAGGCGGACCAGGAGAAGCGCGCACGCATCCTGCAATCCGAGGGCCAGCAGCAGTCGGCTGTGAACATCGCTGACGGTAACCGCCAGGCGGCCATCAAGCAGGCCGAGGGCGAGAAGCAGGCAGCGATCCTCCGCGCGGAAGGCAACCGGCAAGCGGCAATCCTTGAGTCAGAGGGTCGCGCCCAGGCCATACAGACCGTGTACGGGTCGATCAAGCAAGCTCAGCCCGACCCGACGCTGGTGGCGATCCTGCAGCTCGACACGCTGTCCAAGTTCGCCGACAGCGACAACACCAAGATCGTGATCCCGGCTGAGTCGGCCGGGCTCCTCGGAGCTGCGCAGGCGCTGCGCTCGGTCTTGAATGACGCCCCTGCGCTGCCACCGGGCCAGTCGGGCGGCAGCTCCTGAACCCGCTGACGTCCAACAGCGAGAAGGACCAGGGCGACCTCTTCGGAGGCGACGCTCCGTCGCC
>JAFAJR010000214.1 GCA_019236085.1 Candidatus Dormiibacterota bacterium | reverse complement strand
GGCGACGTCGCTCTGGGCGCTGCGGGGCGAGATGCCGCGCTACGCTCGCGCCCTCGCCGCGTCAGCCCTCGCGGTCGCCACGCTGGGCACGCTCGGCGTGATCGAGGGTCAGCGAGAGGCTGCTGGGGTCAGCGTGGCGACGCTGTTCTCAACCTCGCTCGGCAGCCAGGCAGTCGCCCGCCTCGTGGTCCTCGCTGTGCTGCTGATCTGCGGCGGCGCAGCGCTCGCGGTTCGCGGCCGGCAGGCGACGTTT
The DNA here is from genome assembly GCA_019236085.1 of Candidatus Dormiibacterota bacterium. GTDB lineage: Bacteria > Chloroflexota > Dormibacteria > Aeolococcales > Aeolococcaceae > JAFAJR01. The sequence continues at coordinate 15,528 of JAFAJR010000214.1, read as the reverse complement.
CTCGCAGGTATCGCCGCCGCGGCCTCGGTTGCCGTGATGTGGATCGACGTGCAGTACAGCCATGCCGGTGCTCAGGCACCGGTCTGGGCCAACTACATGGCGCAGATCGTGCACATCGCCGCGGCCGGCGTGTGGATGGGCGGCCTCGTGCTGCTGCTCTTCGCGCTGCGCGCCGCAGGTCCGGGGGAGCGCGTGATGACCGCTCGGCGTTTCTCGGTGGTATTCGGCGTGTGCATCGCGCTCGTCGGGGTCACGGGAACGTTTCGCGCGATCATCGAAATCGGTTCGTGGTCTCTGCTCGTCAGCTCGGCGTTCGGCGTGTTGGTGATCGTGAAGTCAGGGCTGTTCCTGGTGCTTGCAGCGTTGGGAGCTGTGAACCGCTGGATGCACGTACCCAACGCAAACGTGCTGATGCGGCGCTTCGGCCGCTTCGTGGGCACCGAGGTCGTCACCGGCGTCGCGGTGATCGCGGTGGCCGCGGCGCTGGTCAACGTCGCCCCGCCCATAGCCGGTGGTCTTCTGGCCTCGGCGCCGCAGCAGCAGACGCAAGAGGTGGTGGTCACCGGCTCCGACTTCGCAACCACGGTGCGCATGACACTCACCATCACGCCCGGAGTGGCCGGCTTCAACACGTTCACCGCGAAGATCGCGGACTACAACACCGGCGCACCGGTTGACGCTTCCGCGGTGACGCTGCAGTTCTCCAACCCGCTGCGACCGAACGTCGCACCGTCGAGCCTGTCGCTGCAACGGCAATCACCAGGAGTGTTCTCGGCCCGAGGAGCGAACCTCTCGCTCGACGGTATTTGGGCGGTGCAGGCGGTGATCGAGAACGGGCTCGCCTCCACGGAGGTGCAGCTGCAGCTGGTCACCGACGAGCCGCCGCCGCAGACCACGCAGACCTTGATCCCGTCCGGCACCGGCAATCAGACGGAGACCGTGTACACAATCCAGCTCAGCAAAGGCCGCACGGCGCAGGTGTACCTGCAACAGAGCGGACCCCTGTACGAGTTCCACGTGACGATGTTCACAGCAGGCGGCAACGGCGAGGTGCAGACATCGGCAATGACCATCGGCGAGACGCTGCAAGGCGGAGCGCCGACGATCCTGGTGTCGCGCCGCCTTGACCCCGTGGGTCACTGGGTCGCTGATGCCAGCAAGCCGAAGGGAGCGACACGCTTCGACATCATCGCCACCCTGCCGACGGGTGAGGTTTTGGCGACATACGTCATCATGGACGCAGCCACATGAACGCTCGACGCTTCACTCTCCTGCTCCTCGCTGTGCTGTGCGCGGCCACAGCCGCCGCATGCGACTCCACACCGCAACCCACGGCGTCCACGTCGTCGCCCACACTGACCAACCGTCCGTCGAGCCCGGTGCATATCACGCTGGTGTCACCCACCAACAACTCGGTGGTGCACGGGAACAAGGTGCACGTGGTTGTGAGCATCAGCGGCGGCGTCATCACCCAGCAGGTGTCGACGCACATCTCACCCACCGTCGGCCACGTGCACCTGTACTTCAACAACCAGCTGGTCTACATGAGCTACACGCTGCAGGAGGACATCCCGGTGCAGCCCGGGCTCGAGTACACCATGTACGCGGAGTTCGTGGCGCAGGACCACCTGCCGTTCAACCCACGGGACGTGACCCCGAGCATCTTCTTCACGGTCGCGCCGTCATGATCAGGGGGTGCTGGCCCACGTCCTGACCGGCAGTCCCATACCCGGCGCGGTGCAATGGCTGGTCGCCGCCGCGCTGTTCGCCGGACTGGTCGGCGCGCTGGCGCTCAAGACGCCGGTGCAGCGGCGCACTGCCGGGGTGGTGGCTGCGCTGGGGTTCGTTGGCACTGTCATCAGCTGGGTGTTCGCTGCGGTGCAGCCCGGTCCTCCACCCTATCTGGTGCGCATCGAGTCCCCGTCGAACCACGCGACGGTTTCCCAACTGGTGACGCTCACGGTGTGCGGCGTGCTGGGTGACGGGACCCTGGTGCCCGCCACCGATTCGCAGCACTATTTAGTGGTCTTCGTCGACGGCGCCGAGGTGCCGACAGTCGACGCCTGGCAATTTTCCGAGGTGCTGCGTCCGGGCGCACACACTCTCAAGGTGGAGCTGGTCACGCCGCAGCACCACGCGTACTCACCGCCTGCGACGTCCTCGGTGCAGGTGACAGCAAGCGCAGGCGCGCCCACCTCGACGCCGTCTGAATGCTGAACTCGGCACCGGGTAACGCGTACAGTAGGCGTCACTGATGTTTGTGGGTCATGCGTGGGTTCTGGGCTTCTGGTTGCTCTTCATGGTGGCTCTAGTCGCCGGCGCGATCGTGCTCATCGTCCTCGCGGTGCGCTGGACCTCGCACGCCCAGCATCGCATGCCTCCTCCGCCGTACGGGTTCGGTCCGCAGCAGGCGCTGGCCGAGCTCGACCTTCGCTATGCACGCGGCGAGGTCACACGCGACGAGTACCTGCAGCGCCGCGCCGACCTGCTGGGTCATCCCGGCATGCCGCCGTTCGGTCCCGGCACCACAGGACCCGGACCGACCGCTCCCGGCACCCCTCCCGTCTGAGCGCCTCAGCTCACCAGCGCGACACCACCATCTTCTTGCGCGTGTAGAAATCGACGCCGTCACTGCCGTGCACGTGCAGGTCGCCGTAGAAGGAACGCTTCCAGCCCGAGAAGGGGAAGAACGCGAACGGCTGCGCAATGGGCACGTTCACCCCCACCATGCCGGCCTGCACCTCTTCGCGAAAGCGCCGCGCGGCGCGGCCGGAGGTGGTGAAGATCACCGCCATGTTGCCCAGCGCCGAACGGTTTGCCTGTTCGATCGCGTCGTCGAGTGTCGCCGCCCGGGACATCGACAGCACAGGGCCGAAGATCTCCTCGCGCGCGACGGCCATGCCGTCCTTGACGCCGTCGAGCACGGTGGGTCCGAGGAAGAAGCCGTCGCGGGACATGTGCGAGCGACCGTCGAGCAAGACGTCGGCGCCGTCACGCTCGCCGTCGCCGACGTACGCGGCAACGCGGTCGCGGTGCTCGCGGCGGATCAGCGGACCGACATCGACTCCGTCTTGATCGCCCGGGCCAACCGTGAGCTTTGCGGCGAGGTCGACCAGCGGCGTCACCGCATCGCCGGCGGCGCCGACGAGCACCGCGACGCTCCCGGCAAGACATCGCTCGCCGGCGTTGCCGAACGCGGAGTTGAGGATCGACGGCGCCGCCGTGTCGAAGTCGGCGTCCGGCATAACGACGAGGTGGTTCTTCGCCCCGCCCAGTGCTTGCACCCGCTTGCCACCTGACGCCGCGGTGCTGTAGACGTGTCGCGCCACCGGCTCTGAACCGACGAACGACACAGCACCCACGGTTGGATGCACGAGCAGCGCATCGACCGCGTCCCTGCCACCGTGAACGACGTTGAGCACGCCGTCGGGAAACCCCGAGTCGCAGAACAGCTCGGCCAGACGCGTCGCGCCGAGCGGCGTTCGCTCCGACGGCTTGAGCACGAAGGTGTTGCCCGCCACCACGGCAAGCGGAAACATCCACAGCGGGATCATCACCGGGAAGTTGAATGGTGGTATGCCGGCGCACACTCCCACCGGGTAGCGATACAGATCCTGGTCGAGATCCGTCGACACATCGCGCAGGGTGCGGCCCTGCAGCAGCGTGGGCGCGCCGCAGGCGAAGTCCACCACCTCGATGCCGCGGCGCACCTCGCCGCGCGACTCGTCAAGCGTCTTGCCGTGGTGCCGGGTGATCAGCGCGGCGAGCTCGTCCCGGTGTGCTTCGAGAAGCTCGCGAAAGCGGAACATGAGTCGCACCCGCTCCATGAGCGGCGTGCGCGACCAGGTGACGAAAGCGGTGGCTGCCGCATCCACAGCCGCCGCGACATCCGCGGCGGGCGACAGGGGCACGCGATCGATGACCTCGCCGGTGGCCGGGTCGAAGACGTCCAGGGTCTCACCGGTGGCCGCAGCCTGCCACCGGCCCCCGACGAGGTTGCAGATCACCCCTCGTCCTTGCCCGAATCCTCCTTCGCCCGGCGAGAGATCTCGTCGACCACCGCGGCGTCCGCGAGCGTCGTGGTGTCGCCGAGCGGGCGGTTCTCCGCGACGTCGCGCAGCAGGCGGCGCATGATCTTGCCCGAGCGAGTTTTGGGCAGTTCCGGCGTGAACACGATGTTCGCCGGTGAGGCGATCTTGCCGATGCGCTTGCCGACGTGGTCGCGCAGCTCGCGGGCCATGGCCGGCGAACCCGGGTCGCCACCCTTGAGGGTGACGAAGGCCACGATCGCCTGGCCGGTCTGCGGGTCGCTGCGCCCGCAGACGGCTGCCTCGGCTACCTTGGGATGGTCGACCAGCGCCGACTCCACCTCGATGGTGGAGATGCGGTGCGCCGACACGTTCATCACGTCGTCGACGCGGCCCAGCAGCCAGTAGTCACCGTCCTCGTCCACTCGGGCGCCGTCGCCCACGAAGTACATGTCCTTGTACTTGCTCCAGTACGTCTCCACGTACCTGTCGTGGGCCTTGTGGATGCCGCGCAACATCGACGGCCACGGCTTGCGGATGGCCAGGTAGCCGCCCTGCCCCGCGGGCACCTCGTTGCCCTGCTCGTCCAGCACGACGGGATCGATAGTGGGAAATGGCTTGGTGGCCGAGCCCGGCTTCAGCGTGGTGATACCCGGCAGCGGCGTGATCATGATCGCCCCGGTCTCGGTCTGCCACCACGTGTCCACCACCGGCGTGCGTCCGCCGCCGACGTGGTCGCGGTACCAGATCCACGCCTCCGGGTTGATGGGCTCGCCCACGGTGCCCAGCAGGCGCAGCGAGCTGAGGTCGTGCCGCTCCGCGTACTCCGGTCCCCATTTCATGTGGGTACGGATGGCGGTCGGTGCGCAGTACAGGATGTCGACCTTGTAGCGCTCGATGATGCTCCACCAGCGGTCCTTGTCCGGGAAGTCCGGCGTGCCCTCGTAGATGACCCCGGTGGTGCCGTTGCACAGCGGTCCGAACACGATGTAGCTGTGTCCTGTTACCCAGCCGATGTCAGCGGCGCACCGGTACACGGAGTCAGGCTTGACGTCGAAGATGTAGTGGTGCGTGGTCGACACACCTGTGAGATACCCCGCAGTGGTATGCACGATGCCCTTGGGCTTCGCAGTGGTGCCGCTCGTGTACAGGAGGTACAGCAGGTCCTCGGAATCCATCGCCTCGCAGGGACAGCTGGCGGGGTCGTCCGAAACCTCGCCGGCGTGGTTGTGATACCAGTGGTCGCGGTTGTCCTCCCACGCGACGTTGCCGCCCGTGCGGCGCACCACGAGCGCGCTCTTCACCGTCGGCGCTTGTGCCATGGCGGCGTCGGCAGTGGCCTTCAGGGACACACGGTTGCCGCGTCGCCAGCCTTCGTCCTGGGTGATCAGCAGCTCGCACTCCATGTCGTTGAGCCGGCCTGACAGCGAGTCGGCGCTGAAACCACCGAACACCACAGTGAACGGCGCGCCGATGCGAGTGCAGGCGAGCATCGCCACCGGCAGCTCCGGGATCATGCCCATGTAGATGCCGACCGGCGTGCCCTTCTTGACGCCGAGTGCCTTGAGGACGTTGGCGAAGCGCACCACGTCGCGCTGCAGCTGCGCGAACGTGATCTCCTTGCGGTCGTCCTCCGGCTCGCCTTCCCAGAAGTACGCGACCTTGTCGCCGCGTCCCTGCTCGACGTGCCGGTCGACGCAGTTGTAGGCGATGTTGAGCTTGCCGCCGAGGAACCACTTGGCATACGGCGGCTTCCATTCCAGGACTGTGTCGAAGTCCTTGAACCAGGAGAGCCGGGCGCGAGCCTCTCGCGCCCAGAACGTCTCCAGGTCGGTGTCGTAAATGTCCGGTTGTGCGTTCGCCTGGGCGGCGAACTCGGGAGGCGGCGGGTAGCGACGCTGTTCGAGGAACAGCGTGTCGATGTTCTGTGCCGTCGTCACATCTGTGCTCATTGCCGGACCTCCCGAGCCGTTCGCCCTATGCGCCCAATGCTATGCCTATTTCCAGAACGGGGCTCCCGTGGGCAGGATCACCCGCCCTGCCTGGCCGTTCACGACTCCGGCAGCCGACGCGTACCACGCGGTGAGCGCGGTCAGGATGCCCAGCAGGCCGCCGAGGTTCACCCAGGTGAAGCCGGTGGTCGCCGGTGGCACAGGGCCCTGGTGCTGGAAGCCGCCGATGAACAGGATGATCGCGGTGATCTCCAGCGTGAGGAACACGAGAAACACAGCCTTGCTGACGCGGGTGCTCCAGAAGAGCATGTAGGTGTTGAAGATGGCGAATGCCAGAAGGAACCAGCCCACGCCGTCGTCAATGCCGTTGCCTGTCGATCCCGCGGCCCCCTTCAACAGTGCGGGTACGGCGAAGATCAACACCACGTAGATGCCGAGGCTGAGCCAGAAGCCGCCGTACGTCGAGAACGCGGTGGCGCCGAAGACGTTGCGGTTCTTGAATTCCTGCATGCCGGCGAGCAGCTGCACCAGCCCGCCGTAGAAGAGCGCCAGTCCGACCCAGATGATGTCCGGCGCCCAGCCCACGTTGTGCACGCTCAGCACGAACGTGGTCAGTGCGAACGCGGCGAGGCCCAGGGGCGCCGGGTCAGCCACCGGCAGCGGCGCCGGTCCCGGTCCCGGAGCCGGCGGCACCGCGGATCTAGGTTCCACCATTTGTGTCATGCCTTACCTCCTACATCCCGCCGTGATCCGTGTCACGGCACGCTGAACTACACCGTTGTCGACAGAGGGTGCGAAAACTCAGGGCGGGGGCCTGAGTGAGTTGTGTGACCGAAACGCCGCCCGCGGACTGGAAGCGGGGGATTGGTGCTTGGTGTACACGTCGAAGTTGGCCACATCATGCACTTTGCATGAGGCCTTTGTGTGAAGGCCGATCAGCCGAAGGTGTGCACCGCCCAGGCGATGGCGCCCACGAGCCCGGCGTCGGTGCCCAGCGCGGCCGGGACGATGCGGCACTTGGACAGCGGGTAGGCGAAGGCCATTTCCGGGACCGCAGCCCGCAGCGGCGCGAAGAGCAGATCCCCGGCGTTGATCAGGCCGCCGCCGATCACGATCACCTCGGGCGCGAGCAGGTTGATGAGCCCGCCGACCGCGCGGCCCAGGGCTCGGCCCGCGCCGGCGAACAACTCGATGGCCAGCGCATCGCCGTCGTTGGCAGCGTTCTCGACATCTTTGGCAGTGAGCTCGTCGGCGGGAAGGTCACGCAGTGACGACTCCCTGCCGGCCGCCAGCGCCCGCTTTGCCGCGGCCGCGATGGCGGTGCCTGACGCCGTGCCCTCCAGGCAGCCGGGGTGGCCCTGCAAGCAGGGCGGGCCCTGCGGATCGATGGGCATGTGGCCCACCTCCCCGGCCGAGCCGATGCCGTCATGCGGGATGCCGTCCAGCACCAGCGCGCCGCCGATGCCCGTGCTGGCGGTGATGAAGATGAAGTGCCTGGCCCCGGCGCCGGCCCCTGCCTTCCACTCGGCGAAGCCGGCCATGCTGGCGTCATTGCGCACTGCGACCGGGCTGCCGGTGCGGGCGCTCAGCAGATCGCGAGCGGGCACCTCGGTCCAGCCGGCGAGGTGCGGCGCGGCGTGCACCACGCCGGTGCCGGGGTCGAGCGGCCCGGGGATCCCGATCGCCACCCCGGCCGGGGTCTGACCGCCGCTGGCTTCCCTGATGCAGTCGGCCACCGCGTCGATCACAGCCTCCGGGCCGTTGGCCGCCGGGGTGCTTCTCCAGGTGATCGGCCCGTGGGTGGTGGGGCCGGTGGCGCAGGCCGCCCTGATGTTGGTGCCACCGAGGTCGACCCCGACCAGCGGCGCGCTCACGTGTCCGCGTCCGGGTCGTCCGGGTCGTGCCAGCGTCCGGGCGCTGCGATGCGTGCTGCCTCCTCCGGACCCCAGGTACCGGCCGCGTAGAAGCAGATGGGTGGCGGCTCCTCTAGCAGCTTGCTGATGGCTGCCCAGCCGGCCTCCACCTCGTCCTCGCGGATGAAGAGCAGGTGATCGCCGCCCAGTGCGTCGTGCAGCAGCCGCTCATATGCCTCCGGTGGCGACGTCTTGAAGGAGTCGCCGTAGCTGAAGTCCATGTCGACGGGTTGCACGCGAACGTCTGGCCCCGGCTCCTTGGCAGAGAAGCGCAGGGAGATGCCCTCGTTCGGTTGGATGCGAATGACCAGCCGGTTGCTGTGCATGGCGTGCATGCCCACCTCGCGGAACAGATGCAGCGGTGCGTCGTGAAAGCTCACAACGACGCGCGTGTCGCGTACCGGCAGCCGTTTGCCGGTGCGCAGCAAAAAGGGCACACCCGACCAGCGCCAGGATTCGACATGCAGGCGCATGGCAGCGAACGTCTCTGTTGTGGACTCCTTCGACACGCCCGGCTCGTCGCGGTAGGCGCGGACCTTCTCGGCGCCCACGGTGCCCGCTGCGTACTGGCCGCGCACCACAGAGTGCGGGTCCACCGTGTGCAGCGAGCGCAGCACCTTCACCTTCTCGTTGCGCAGCGCCTCTGCGTCGAACGACACCGGCGGCTCCATGCACACCAGCGACAGCACCTGGAAGAGATGGTTCTGCACGATGTCACGGATGGCCCCGATCTCCTCGTACAGCGGGCCGCGTTCCTCCACGCCGATGTCCTCGGCGACGGTGATCTCGACACGCGATATGGCGTCGCGCGACCAGACGCGTTCCCACAACGAGTTGCCGAAGCGGAACACGAGAAGGTTCTGCACCGTCTCCTTGCCCATGTAGTGGTCGATGCGGTACACGCGTTCCTCGGGCACCACCGAGTGCAGCGTGCGGTTGAGCTGCCGCGCCGATTTGAGGTCGTGGCCGAACGGCTTCTCGATGACGATCGATGTGCCGCGCGCCAGGTCGGCGGCGCGCACCGCCTCGAGCAGAGGCGTGAACGCCGACGGCGGCACTGCCAGGTAGATGAGCCTGCGCTGCTTGGTCAATGCAGCGTGCAGCGGCTTCAGGTCGGAGTCCGCCCCCAGGGGCACGAACTGGAGGTGTTTCGCGAACGCTTCGAAGCGCTCCTCGTTGATGCCGGTCCGGGAGAACTGCTTCACGGAGTCGCGCGCGTGGTCGATGAAGTGCTCGCGCGTCCAGTCCATCGGCGCGACCCCGACGATGTTGCCGTGGTTGGGGATCAGGTGCTCGGTGTGCAGGTTGTACAGCGCCGGGATCAGCTTCTTCTGCGCCAGGTCGCCGGTTGCGCCGACGACGACGATGTCCTGGTCCGGCGCCGTGCGGAGCGTCATGCCGCCCTACCGCTCAGACGGGAAGAAATGCCGCACAGCGACGTCGATGATCTTGACGGCGGCCGCGATCACAGCGAAGAGCACGCTGATGATGAACACCGGTCCTTCGGCGCCGGGCGTCGCATACGTGTACACCGCGAGGATCGCTGCGATGAACAGCCCCACCGCAGCCAGCGACATGAAGGCGACCGCGGTGCGCGTCGCCCCGTCCAGCTGCGGGGCTCCGCGTGCACTCTCAGCGATGCTCGGACTGAGCGGTTCAGCCGGAAAGAAGTGGCGAACCGCCACCACGCCCAGGGCGAACACCACCGTCGCCACGAAGGTGCAGCCCGCGGTGATCGCCAGCGGCACCTCCACCGACGGCGTGCTATACGACACAGTTGCGAACAGCGCGAGCAGCAGCAGCATGGCGCTGACGGCCGACAGCCCGAGCACCAGCGCCCAGGTAACAACATCCCAGGCCGGGAGGGTCACCTGCGGGAACTGGAAGACCGGTACTGCAATGGGCATCTCCGCCGCGAAGCGGCGAGCGAGCGTCGCTGACTCGGTCAGTCCCGAGACCCGTGCCTGCATGCCGTACATCACCTTCTCGGGCGCGTTGTCCGACGGCTGGGCGATGAGACCCGGCTGCGGTCCTGGGAAGAGGCGGCGCTCCTCCTGGCGACCATCGGGGAACGACAGCCGCAGCAGCCCGCAGCGCTCGCAGTGCCAGGCGTCGATGGGCAGGCCGCCGATCACCGGGCCGTAGTAGGTGACGGTGCGCCGCACGCCCTCGGGCCCGACGGCACCGCCGTAGTGGGCGAACTCGTGCGCCATGACCCCCAGCACCGGGCTGGGGTGGTCGCACTCGTCTGGCGTCGGCGGTCGGGACGTGGGCGCGTCGGCCAGTGCCACGAGCCCGGATTGTAGAGCCGCGTTCTGCCGAGTCCGAGCGGTGAGGGGCTTCAGCCGACCGTGCGGCAGGCGCGGGCGATGCGCCCGGCGCCGCGCATCTGCATGGCTATCGCTGCGGCTTCCTTTGCGTGGTGGCTGACGGCGAAGAGTGCCCCTCCGCTGCCGGTGAGGTGCCAGCGCATCTCAGGGACCGCATCGCGGACAGCGGCGATCTCTGCTCCGAGGCTGGCGCCGGCCCGGGTGGCCGCCGCTTCGAGCGCACTGCCGAAGAGTGTCTCGTCGAGCCACCCGCCCGAACGCAGCTGGGCCGCAAGCGCAGCCGCTCTGCCCCCGTCGCCGACCTCGGCGGGCTGCAGTGCCGCGAACGTGGCCGCAGTCGACGACGCGCCGGCGATCACCACCACCAGGTCGAGCCTCGGGGTCGGCAGCGGCTCGAGCACCTCGCCGGCGCCTCCGACCAGCTGGGCGCCGCCGGCCAGCAGCGCTGGGACGTCCGAGCCGACCCGGGCGGCAGCCTCGGTCCACGCATCCTTCTTAATGTGGGCCGCTGCGGTTCCGGCGAGCGACCTGACGGCTGCCATGGCTGCGGCGGCATCTGCGCTGCCCCCACCCAACCCGGCGGCTGCTGGGACTCGCTTGCCGAGCCAGACCGACGACGGTGGCGCAACCCCGGCGAGCTCCGCGGCCACCATGGCGCCGCGGACAGCCAGGTTGTCGTCGCCGGCGGGAAGCCGGTCGCCACCGTCGATGACGAGCGACGGGATTGCAGCGTCGCCGCCCGGCTCGACGGCCACCAGGTCGTGCCAGTCGATGCGCACGATCACGCTCTCGAGCGTGTGCAGCCCGGAGCTGCGCCGTCCCGTGACCTCGAGCGCGAGGTTCAGCTTGGCGTAGGCGGGAAGGACGATCATCGGTAGCGCTGTATACTGCCCACCTCGGGCGCCATCGTCGTGGCGCAGGTGCGCCGCGGCGCGCCGCAGAGCACTCAAAAGGACTTCACGTGGCCAACACTCGCTCCGCGCGCAAGCGCATCAGAGCCAACGAGCGCAAGCACGTCAGGAATAGGGCGGTGCGTTCCGCCGTCCGCACCAAGGTCGGTCGCGCTCGCCGCTCGCTGCTCAGCGCCGGCGCCGAGGAAACTTCCACCGCGCAGGACCTGCACGAGGCCATTCGCGCCCTGGACCGCGCCGCGGAGAAGGGCATCATCCACAAGAACAACGCCAGGCGCCGTACCTCGCGGCTGGCGTCGATGGCGGCTCGGCTGGCCGTCACGGCCGGAGCGGAGGCCGAGGAGAAGGCTGCGGCTCGCTCCGCGGCCGCAGGCGGAGCCAAGGGACGCGCCACCAAATCGGCCGGCCGCAAGGCATCCGCGTCGCCTGCGCCGGCAGCCAAGCGCGCCTCGCCGGCAAAGAGCGCCGCCGGAGCCAAGGCGTCTGGCTCTGCGAAGACCACCCGGTCTCGCGGCGGAAGCAGCAAGGGCTGACCGCCCCGGCATCAGCGGCTCCGCTGAATCGCGATGTCCACAAGTCGTGTCGAGGCGTTCAGTGATGGCGTGTTCGCGGTCGCCATCACGCTCCTCGTCCTCGACCTGCGCGCTCCGCTGACCTCGGGCTCGTTGATCGGCGCGCTCGCCGACGAGTGGCCCGAATTCGCCGCATTTCTCATCAGCTTCACGTTCATCGGCGTGGTCTGGGTCAACCACCACGCGATCTTTCACCGTCTGGCGCGCGTGGACCGGCCGCTGCTGTTCTTCAATCTCTTTCTGCTGCTGGCAATCGTGGTGATCCCGTTCGTCACATCGCTGTTCGCCCTGTACGTGGCCCATGCGGACTCGCAGGCGTCCGTCGCCGCCGCGCTGTTCAATTGCGCGCTGCTGCTGATGGCAATCGGGTTTCAGCTCTGCACACTGTGGATCGACTACCACCCTGCCCTGCTGAAAAGCGGACGCGCACCGAGGTCGATCGCGCAGCAGCTGCGCTTCGCGACGGGCGTGTTCGCATACGTCGCATGCCTGCCGCTGTCCTTCATCGTGAACCCGATTCTGGTACTGGCTATCGATGGCGCCGTCGGGGCCTTTTACATCGTCGACCAGGTCAGCGGAAGGAACGCCGGCGACTGATTCAGCGCCGTGCGGCGGTGCGCGACGCCGCCACCTGCGCCGCGGCGCGCAGCCCGATGATGCGCAGCACATCCTGGTCGCCGATCTCACCGAGCTTCACGCGACGGTCCGCGTCGTGCAGCGAATGCAGCCAGCTCATCACCATCGCCGGCGTGACGCTCCGTGCTTGACGCGCCAGCCTGTCGGCTCGCCAATCCGGGATGCGCAGCTCCGCCGCAAGCCCGGTCTGTGAGCCGCGCAACGCCAGGTACGACTGCGCATGGAGCAGGTCGCGCAGCTGACCGCCGAGGATGGCAAGCAGGTACTGCGTCGGCCTGCCCTCGGCGAGGAGCTGATCGAGGACCGCGGCGCCGCGTGCCGGCGTCGGACCGAGCAGCTCCTCGACCACGCTCCACATCTCCGGCGATTGGTCCGACGCGAGTGACCTGCGCACCTGCTGCACGGTGAGCGGCCGGCCGTCGGCGAGGGCCTCCAGCTTGTCCAGCTCGGTGCTGAGCACGCCAAGGTCGGTGCCTGCGGCATTCATGATGGCGTCGATCGAGCCCTGGCCCAGCTTCAATTCGCGACGCGCGACATCGCGCTCCAGCCAGGCACGCAGCTCGCGACCGCGTTTGAGCTGTGCGTGGAACACGACAGTGCCGCCAAGCGCTTTGACGGCGCTGAGCACCGGGTTGGACGGGGCCACGCGGCCGTGAACGACGATGCACACCGAGGTGCTCGGTGCGCGGTCACGGAGCACCGCAGCCAGTGCGTCAGCGGAATCAGCGCCGCGACGAGCCGACGAGCTCAGCTGCGGTGGATCGCGCACCAGGATTGCGCGCTCCGGGTCGATCAGCGGTAGCTCAGCGATGCTGCGATGCAGATCCACCAGACGCGCCGGTGCGTCGAACACCTCGGCGTCGAGCTGGGTGGCGCGGATGTGCATCCGCCACTCGTGCACCGAGGCATCCACCAGGTGCGGTTCGTCGCCGTGAATGAGCAGGATCGGCGTGTGTTCGGGACGCGGCATGAACGCGTCACATCATCTCATCCGTCCTCCTGGAGGCCGGCCTCGCCACCGGTGAAGGCCAGGTCGCCGTCGCTCCCTGTGCGAATGGTGGCCACGCCCTGCGGCGCCGGCGACGCTGCGGCGCCCGAGGCGATCGGAACAGCCACATGGCGGGGTTGCAGCGTTGCGAGCAGCGCTGTGGAGAGGGCGCCCCCAGGCGGCGTGACCAGCAGGTCGGCGTGCAACGCCGGGTACATGGCGGAGAGCTCGTCCTGGTCGGCGCTTCCGGCGGCGCCGAGCACGAGCACGCTGCCGCTTGGAGCCGCCACGTCGACAGCGCAGTCGTCGCGGTCGGTTGTCTGCGCGTGATAGCGCAGACATCGCCAGACGGCACCGCCGAACGTCCATTGCGTGTCGCCGATGTTGACGGCGTTCGCTCCTGCGGCAACGAGCTGTTCCACCACCGCCACCGCTCCGGCAGTCAAGCCGTCGAGTGCGAGGACGGCAGACACGGCGTAACGACCGATGAGACCTGCGAGCCCGGCGACGGCTGCTTGCTCGCCACCGGTGATGACGACCATGTCGATCCGCGTGGTGAAGGGCGGCAGCACACGTCCCAGCGCCTGTGTCAGCGCAGCCGGCGAGCTTCCACCGTCGATGAGCGCAGCGCTGCCGCGGCTCTGCACCAGCACCGCCGGCGCGGAGCCGACGTTCAGCACGGTGACGTGCAGGGCAGCATCGGGTTGCGACGCAGCGAGCGCGGTGCCACTCCCTGCCAGGACACCGCAGAGCGCTGCAGTGCCAGCGATCTGCAGGCGGCGCGACAGCAGATCGCTGAAGTCACGCCGGCGCCGTCGCATCCACAACAGCGCAGCACCGGCTGCAGCAACACCGGCCACCTCGCCAAGCGTCCAGGCTCCCGGCCAGTTGCCCACCTGCACCACCGTGCCGGGTATCGACGACACCGCACCGGCGAGGAACACGATGAGGTTCACAACCGCGCCGGCCAGCTGCAGCGGCACCCAGACGGCGAACGGCACCACGATTGCGACCAGCGCCGCGCCGCCACCTACGACGATGAGCGGAGGCAGCAGCGGGAGCACCAGCGCGTTCGCTACCGGCCCTGCTATGGCGATGACACCGAAGGTTCCAGCCATCACCGGTACCGTCGCGAGCTGCGCGGCAACCGTCACCGCGAACGGTTCGGCGAGCAGGCGCGGACCGGGCGTGCGGGCGGCCAGTGGCTCGGCAAGCAGCAGGATGCCGGCCGTCCCCAGGAAGGACAGCTGAAACCCGGGGTCCGAAGCCAGCCCGGGATCGAACCCGAGCATTAGCGCGGCAACCAGCGCGAGCATGGGCAGCGGGTCGACACGGCGGCCGTGCATGCGGGCGAACATCGCCGCGCCGGCCATCAGCGCGCTGCGAACCGCTGCAGGACCTGCGCCGCTGAGCAGCACGTAGACAGCGACCATGCCGCAGGCGATGAACCAGGTGCGACGCGGCGACCACTTCAACACACGAGCCAGCGCAGCAATCAGGCCCATGAGCATCACGACCTTCAAGCCGCTCACGACCACGATATGAATCAGTCCGGCGTCCTGCAGCGAGGCGCGAACGCCGGCAGCGAGTGGCTGGCGGATGCCGAACGCGATTCCAAGCAGCATCGCAGCCGACGGTTCCGGCAGGCTGGCGTTCACGGCGCTCACCAGACGCTGCTGCAGCCACGCGACGGCGCGCGGCAACGAGAGACCGCCCTGCTGCTGCAGCGTCACAAGGGGTGCGATGGCGACAGCCACGACGTTCTCGCGCTCAAGCGTGGCCTCCGATTCGGGCCCGGGACGCCGGCTCGGGCGGCGCAGACCGTTTGCGTCAACTTCGACAGCATCGCCGGCGAGCAACGGTGGCAGCGACGCGGCCGGCACCAGCAGTCCACCATCAGTCTGCGAGTCGAGATCGCCACCGGCGATGTGCGTGGTGTCGACGATTGCCGTGTTGCCGGTCACCTCGCGCACCACGCCGTCAACGGCGACGGATGTGGAGCCGATGAACGAGTCGACGCGGCCCGGATCGGGCAGCGCCGCCGCGCCGCCGCGCGCAGCCCCCAGCGCGCCGGCCGCAACCACCAGGAGCACGGCCGCGGCAACGCGCTGTCGTGAGACCAGTGCGCCCAGCGACATCACCAGCGTGAGGGTTGCGGCGACGAGCGCGGTGAACGGCGCAATGGCGATCGCATCGCC
>JAFAJR010000209.1 GCA_019236085.1 Candidatus Dormiibacterota bacterium | reverse complement strand
GAGTTCTTCGCATTGTTCGCCGCCGTCCAGCTGATCCCCGGCCCCAGCTCGACGGAGCTGGCGCTGCTGCTTGGCTACAAACGTGCCGGCTGGCGCGGGCTGCTTGTCGCCGGCGCCTGCTTCATCATGCCTGCGGCGCTGCTCATGCTCGGATTGGCGGCGCTGTACGAGCATTTCGGTTCGCTGGAAATCACGCAGCGGCTGCTGCGAGGCGTCACGCCGGTGGTGGCCGGCATCGTGCTCTGGGCCGTTGCCGACCTCGGCCGGCGCGTGGTGCGCGGCGCGGACGCGTTCGTGGTGCTCCTGGCTGTCGCGGTGCTGGCGGTGTTCGTCAATCAACCCATTGCGCTGCTGGCGGCAGGTGGCATTGCCATCGCGGCCGGTCGCCGCGTGCGCAAACGGGGTGCGCTCGCCGCTGCAGGCGCGATCGATCCTCGCCTGCTACCCACGACAGCAGCTGCCGTGGCTGTGCCCGTGTCGTTGCTCGCCGTATTCGCAACCTTTCTCAAGATTGGAGCGGTGGCGTTCGGCAGCGGGTACGTGCTGCTGGTGTTCCTGCGCAGCGAGCTGGTGCTCAACCTGCACTGGCTCAGCGAACGCCAGGTGGTCGACGCCGTGGCCATCAGCCAGGCGACGCCGGGACCCGTCTTCACCACGGCGACGTTCATCGGGTTTCTCGTCGCCGGCGTTGCCGGCGCTGCCGTGGCGACTGCTGCGATATTCCTCCCAGGCTTTCTCTTGGTGCCGCCATTGGAGCGCCTGACACGCATCGTCGCCACACACCCATCCCTGCAGGACCTGCTCAACGGCGTCAACGCGGCATCGCTCGGACTCATGCTGGCTGTGGTTGTGGCGCTGGGCCGCGAGTCCTTCACCGGCATCGAACCGGTGGTGGCGGCGCTGGTCACGCTGCTCGTTCTGCTGCGCTTTCCTCTGGCAGCCCCGCTGCTGGTTGCAGCCGGCGCGATCGCCGGCGCATTTCTATCCTGAGGCGTCAGAGCAGGAACGGGATGAGCATCTTGGTGTTGCGCTTGTACGCCGGATAGGCGTCTGGGAACCGCCGCGACATCGTCTTCTCCTCGACGCCTGCGCTGTAGATGAAATACGCGGCCGCCGCCACCGCGGGCACGAGCCAGAACAGGCCCACCCCGATGGCTGTGCCCACCATGGCGACGATGATCGCCGTGTATATCGGATGCCGCACGTAGCGATAGGGACCTGAGGTGATGAGCTCAGGGTCGGCGCGCTCGGTCATGGGCATCCCCCAGTTGCGACCAAGGTACACACGCGCCCATGCGGCACCGGCCAAGCCCAGCACGAACACCGCGATGCCCATCCCCTGCAGCAGCGGGTCTGTCACGACCCCCGAGCGAAGATTGAAGACGTTGCTGCGCAGCAGCAGCACCACCACGACCGCGATCAACAAACGGAACCCAACGTGGTCGCGGTTCCACGTCACCGTGGACTTCGCGGTGAACCCGGCAGCCAGCCAGAGCACCCAGAACACGATCCAGCCCACCAGGAACACGAGATCCACGGCCGCCATGACGTCGCGGTCCACGATACCCCAGGACCGGCACTTCTCTATAGTCGCCTGCAGACCACATGCCCGCCGCGAGCCCGCCGCCGCCCAATCCTTTCCTGCGAACCGACCGTCCGCAGCAGGGACAGTCCCCGGCGCGCGGACCCAATCGCTTCGGGGTGGGCTGGGGATGGCTGATCGCGTTCATCGTCATCCTCGTGCTCAACGTCATTCTCACGAACGTGCTGTCGTCCAGCGGCGCGGGACGCATCACGATCCCCTACACCGAGTTCGTCACTCAGGTGAAGGGCAACAATGTGCAGACGATCACCGCGACCGGTGACGTCATCGACGGCCACCTCGGCACCGCGATCACGGCACCCGGCAGCAGCACCCGCTCGCAGGACTTCGAGACCGTGGTGCCGACCTTTGTCAACGCCAATGTCAGCGGTGGCGCCACGGGATCCGGCAGCGACCTCGAGACCCTCCTCGAACAGCACGGCGTGCAGGTGACTGCGCAGGAGCAGTCGCAGAACGCGCTGCTGACCATCCTGCTCAGCTTCGGGCCGACCATCCTGCTCATCGGTGGATTCCTGTTGCTGAGCAGATATGCGGCGCGCGCCACGGGCGGCGCCGGCATCATGGGGTTCGGGAAGAGCAGCGCACGGCTCATCGACGCCGACAGGCCGGCAACGACATTCGCAGACGTCGCGGGCATCGATGACGCCAAGCAGGAGCTGGAGGAGGTGGTCGATTTCCTGCGCGACCCGCAGAAGTACCAGCGACTCGGCGGCACCGTGCCCAAGGGTGTGCTGCTCATCGGGCCGCCGGGTACCGGCAAGACGCTTCTGGCGCGAGCGGTGGCCGGCGAAGCGAAGGTGCCGTTTCTCTCCATCTCCGCCAGCGAGTTCGTGGAGGCAATTGTGGGAGTCGGCGCGGCGCGCGTTCGCGATCTCTTCAAGCAGGCACGGGCCATCGCGCCGGCGATCGTCTTCATCGACGAGCTCGACGCTGTGGGTCGCAGCAGAGCAACGCAGGTGCGCCTGGGCGGACACGACGAGCAGGAGCAGACGCTCAACCAGATCCTCACGGAGATGGACGGCTTCGACTCCCGCGAGGGAGTGATCGTCATCGCCGCGACCAACCGTCCCGACGTCCTCGACGAAGCACTGCTGCGCCCCGGGCGATTCGACCGTCGCGTCGTCGTGTCACCGCCGGACCGCGACGGACGCGCGGCGATACTGCGTGTGCACACTCGCGGGGTCACGCTCGGCGCCGACGTCGACCTCGACGCCGTGGCGCAGCAGACCACGGGGCTCGTCGGCGCCGACCTGCGCAACCTGGTCAACGAGGCCGCGCTCACCGCGGCGCGGCGCGGCCGCGACGCGGTGACCATGCAGGACTTCGCTGACGCGCTGGAGAAGATCCAGCTCGGCACAGAACGCCATGTGGTGCTGACGCCCGAGGACCGCAAGCGCATCGCGTACCACGAGTCGGGACATGCGCTGCTGGGCCTGCTCATCCCGGGCAGCGACCCAGTGCGAAGGGTGAGCATCGTGCCGCGCGGCCAGTCGCTGGGCGCCACCATCCAGGCGCCGATCAACGATCGTCAGAACTATCCGGAGGACTACCTGCGCGGGCGCATCACGTCGGCCCTTGGCGGGCGGGCGGCGGAAGCGGTCGTATACAGCGTCGTGACCACCGGTGTCGAG
>JAFAJR010000370.1 GCA_019236085.1 Candidatus Dormiibacterota bacterium | reverse complement strand
CCTGGCCGGCGGCGCCGTTGCCGCTGACGTTTTGCAGCAGCACGCCGGCGTCGCTGCCGGCGATGGCGACCACCCCGGGCGACACCCCGCTGGCATCGACCACCACGCCGATCACATCACCGCCGCCGCTGAGCAGTGGCGCACCGTCCTCCCGCGGGTCGGGCGTGGCGTCGACAGTGAGGATGTCGGACAGCTGCGGCTCGCCGTCGGTGAGCTGAAGGGACACTCCGGTGGAGCTCACCGTCCCGATGCTGAGGGTCAAGGGTGAGAACGGAGCGTGGGCCACGGAAATCGCCTCGTCCCCCGGCTTGGCGTCCTGGGCGGCGAATGACAGCGGCTGCAAGCCGGACGCGCCGACCGCCCGGAGCACCACCAGGCCGTGCTGCGGGTCGGCCCGCACCACCGTCGCCTGGTAGACGCGCCCATCGGAGGTGGCGATGCTGAGCCGGGTGGCGCCACGAACAGCGTGCACAGTAGTCACGACCAGCCCGTCGCTGCTCACCACGAACCCGTCCACCATCCCGGAGGTGCCGTCCAGCAGGTCCGACGGCACGATCGGCTTGGTGGCGATCTCCACCACCGACGCCTCTGCCGTCCCGGCCACCGAGCCGACGGTCTGGCCGCTGGAACCGCCGCCGCCCACGTTGGTCACCTGGGTGATAACCCGTTCCACAGGGCCGAACCGCGCGTAGATAGCCCACGCCGCAAGAGCGCCGCCGACCAGGCCGACGCAGGCGGCCAGCACGACCGCTGCCAGCACCTGGCGCGGCCGTTGGGCGATCGAGGTCACGCCGCGCGTTCCGCTCTGCGCTGCAGGTAGCGCACGATGCCGGTGGCGTTGCTGTGCACGCCGTTCAGCACCTCGAACTTCTGCAGGATCTCCGGAGACATGCCGTCAGGCGCCTTGGCGAAGCTGTCGGCAAGCGCGGCTGCGACGTCGTCGGCCCCGGCCTCCTCCGCCTCGCGCAACACCCGGTCCGCAACGGAGACCCAGGCGTGGAGCAGCTGCTCAGCCTCGACCAGCGTCGCCTCGCCGTCTGCGACCGGCCCGTAGTGCGTCAACACCACTTGTGTGGGACGCAGCTCGCGGAACTTCCGCAGGCTTGCGGTCGCTTGCTCCAGGTCGAAATCCGGCGGGGGAGTGGCAGGCCGCAGGACACCGATGTCCGGCAGTTGCACGCCCACCGCGTCGCCCACAAGCAGGGTGCCTGTCTGTTCGTCGAGCACTGCATGGTGGTGCTTGGCATGGCCGGGCGAATCCACCAGCACCAGCTGCCGGCCGGCGCCGACATCGATGCGAAACCCGTCGCCGGCCGCGACCAGCCGCTCGACGGGCACCGGCGTCATCCGGCCGTACAGCTCGTCGAGCAGCCTGCCGTAGACCCGCGACGCGCTGTCAATGAGCCGTGAGGGGTCCTCGAGGTGGCGCGCGCCCTTTTCGTGGACCACCACCGTCGCTTCGGGAAACGCAGCAGCGACGTCGCCGACGCCGCCGGCGTGGTCGAGATGGATGTGCGTGACCACGATCCAGCGCAGATCGCGCGGCCCCAACCCGGCCGCGGCGAGTGCCTCGCTGACAGCTGCCACGCTGGACTGTGACCCCGTCTCGATGAGCGCCGGCTGGTCGCCGTGCACCAGGAAGCCCGCCGTCATCTGGTCCATGCCACCGAGCATCGTGTCGAGCTGCGTGATGCCCGGCGCGATCTCCACCGGTACGCTCACGGCGAGGGCGACGGGGACGGCGATGGCGACGCCGCAGGTTGCTTGGCAAGCAGCGGCTGCAGCTCGGCGATGATCTGCTTGATCGCGTCCTGCTCCTTGCCGAAGGTGGTGAAGTCGTTGTTCTTCAAGGCAGTCTGCGCCGCCTGCTCGTCCTGCACGAGCTGGGTGACCAGCTGGAGGATCTGCTGCGACACCGTGCCAGTCGGCGTCGTCGGCGTGGTGGGTGTCGTGGGCGTTGTCGGCGTGGTCGGCGGCGACCCCTGCAGACCGGGGATGGGCTGCGTGGTGTTGTAGAGCGTCTGCAGCGCGCCGGCAAAGGAGTTGCCCTCGGCAATGCCGTTCTGCGTGCCGACGATCACGTAGCGCAACTGGGGAAAGGCAGTGGTGCCCGCGCCACTCGCAGCGATGACGTAGAACGGCCGCACGTACAGGAAGGAATCGTTGTTGAACGGCAACACGATCACGTTGCCCAGGACGACCGTCGAACCAGATGAGCTCAGCAACGTTCGCTGCGAGCTGATGGTGGGGTCGGTGTTGATGTTGTTGTCGAACTGCAGGGGGCCGAGCACGTTGTCCGCGTTGTTGAGCCGCACCGAGATGAGCTTGGGATGGTTCGTGTTGGTGTAGTCGCATTGCGCAGCGAGCCATGCGGTCATGTTGTTGGCCTGCGTGCCGCTGCCACTCGTTCCCGGCGAGAAGGTCTGCAGCAGCACGAAGCTCGGCGCGCTGTCGCCCGGCAACGTCGCCTCGACGTAATACGCCTGGGTCGCCTGGTTCTGGCCGTTGAGCTGTTCCTGCGAGACCTGGTAGCGGTCGCTGCCGTTGAACAGCACAGCGGGATCGTGCACGTGGATCAGCGAGTATGCCTCGCTCTGTGCCGCGAACAGGTCCTCCGGGTAACGGAGGTGCGAGCGGAGGTACATTGGCATCTGGTCGAACGGCGTGAGCAGGCCGGGGTAGATCGCGTTCCAGGCGGCGGTGATCGGCTCGTTGAGGTCCATCGCGTACAGCGTGATGGCACAGGTCTTGGCGTCCACCACCGCTTTCACGGCGTTGCGCATGTACGAGGTGCCGTCCGCCTGCAGCTGGTAGCTGTCGGGGAACAATCCTGTCTTCACGTACGCGTCGGCGATCCACATCAGGTGCCCCGACTCTGGGTCGACGACGATGTACGGGTCGCCGTCCACTGTGAGAAACGGCGCCAGCGAGGTGACACGGTCCGAGATCTCGCGGTGCACCAGCACCCGGCTGTTCGACGTGGTGAGGTTGTTCAGGAAGAGGTTGAATCCGCCGAAGTCCTCGAGCGAGAGCGCGAGCTTGTCGATGGGGTTTGTGATCGGGATGCCCTGCTCGTCGGCACCGGCATGGGTGGTGTTGTCACCCGAACCCGAGGGATAGTTGAACTCGGGATACGTGGTATCCACGAAAACCGGCTCATGCGTGGCTTCGCTGTAATAGATTTCCGGGCGTGTCACCTTCAAACCGGGCGCGCTGACTTCGACCGGCGCATCTTTGATGAGCAGGTCGGGAAGGCCGGAGGGCGAGATGCGGCTGGCCTCCGCCAGCACCAATCCGTAGCCGTGCGTGAAAGTGAGATTCGCGTTGATCCAGCTATTGCGCGCTTCCCCAAGCTGGCTCAGATCCAGCTCCCGCGGCGCGAGCAGTGTTTGGCGCAGCTCCCCTCCAATTTGGTAGCGGTCCACATCGGTGTCCGCATAGGCATAGGGACGCAGCGGCTGGGTCTGGCTCAGGGTGTCGTGGAACGCTCTCCAATCCCACAACCGCACGTTGTCGAGCATCGACGCATTGCGTGCGAAATCAATCGTGCCGTCTTTATGCGCGTTGAACTCCTCCTCCCTCGCGCGGCGATCCAAACCAAACGCGGAGCGCGTGGCTTCGATATGCCGCGCAATGAACGGCTTTTCCAGCGCCAGCTCGTTGGGCTTCACGTACAGCGAACTGGCCAGCGGAGGCAGCGCGAAATC
>JAFAJR010000280.1 GCA_019236085.1 Candidatus Dormiibacterota bacterium | reverse complement strand
GCGGTGCGCTTCATCGTGGTGTTCGTCGTCGTTGCGTTGCCGGTGCTGGCCTGGCAGTGGACCCCTGCCTGGGTGCGGTTCACCGTCTGGCTGCGCGAGTCCGGACGGCTCACCGCCGGCGTTGCATCGCTGCGCAGCGCCGGTCTGGTGGCGCTCGTGGTGATCGCCGCAGGCTGCGTCGGCTTTGCGGGGTACACCCTGCGGGGGCAGACTGCCTCGACCGACGCGAACTATCCCGTTGCCGCAGCCGGCTGGCTCGCGTCGCACCCGGCATGTGGCACGCGGATGTTCAACCAGTACGACTGGGGCGGCTACCTTGCCAATCGTTTCTATCCGTCAGTCAACCGCCGCGTGTTCATCTACGGTGAGGCGGAGCTGATGGGGGATCAGCTCCTGGCCGAATACGTGGACGTGAATCAACTGCACAGCGACTGGGAGCAGGTGCTCGACGAACACGGCGTGGACTACGTCGTGTTCGCGCCGGATCGCCCGGTGGATGCTGCGCTGCAGGCGAGCGGCCTCTGGACGCTGCAGTACAGCGACTCCGTGGCCGACATCTTCGTGCGCGACACAGCCCTCGCGGGTTGCGGAGGCGCCTGACGTGTGCGGCATCGCGGGAATGACCGGCCGGGACGAGGCGTTGCTCTCGCGCATGCTCGCGGTGATGGTGCACCGCGGGCCGGACGGCTCCGGTGTCGAGATCAACGACCAGGTGTCGCTGGGCATGCGCCGCCTGGCCATTGTCGACATCGACACAGGAGACCAGCCGCTGTACAGCGCCGACCGCCGCGTTGCCTTGGTGTTCAACGGAGAGATCTACAACGCACCCGAGCTGCGCCGTGAGCTGAGCGCCCGCGGCCACGCCTTCACCACCGACCACTCGGACACCGAAGTGATCCTGCGCGGCTACGAGCAGTGGGGAGAAGACGTCGTCGACCATCTGACAGGTATGTTCGCGTTCGCCGTCTGGGACGGCAGGACGGGTGACCTGTTCCTGGCGCGCGACCGGCTCGGCATCAAGCCGCTCTACTGGACGGAGAGCGGCGGACGCGTGCTGTTCGCCTCGGAGATCAAGGCGCTGTTCCAGGACGCGTCGGTGTCGCGCAGCCCAGACCCGCACGTGCTGCACCGCTTTCTCATCTATCGGGTGCACGACTCGGGCGAGGACACCTTCTTCGATGCAGTGAAACGGCTGCTCCCCGGTCACACGATGCTGGTGCGTGCCGACGGCAGCCGCAGGGTGCGCCGCTACTGGGCGCCACCCGTCAATCTCACCTTCCGCTCGACGCGCAGCGACGCAGACTACGCCGACGAGTTCCGGCACGTGTTCGACCGCGTGGTACAGCGGCATCTCATCGCCGACGTCCCGATCGGCGTGCCGCTGTCGGGGGGCCTGGACTCGAGTGGCGTGGCCACCACGATCGCCCATCTGATGCGCGGCGGGGCCGACCTCCACACGGGCGGGGTGCTGCACACCTTCTCCGCCCTGTATCCCGGCGAATGGCTGGACGAGAGCGAGTACATCCACGAGATCGAGCGCCGCGTGCACAGCCTGCCGCACTACGCCTATCCGGACGTCGACGAGTTCTGGTCGGAGATGTCCGAATGGATGTGGTACCAGGAGGAGCCCACCATCGCCACAGCTCCGTATGCCTACTACTGCGTGTACCGCATCGCCCATCGCGAGGTGAAGGTCATGCTCTCGGGCAACGGCGGAGACGAGCTGCTGGCCGGATACATCCCGTACTTCCGCGCCTACCTCACCTCAGCGCTCGATCAGCGCCACCCGCTCGCTGGACTCGCCGAGGCACTGCGCGGCGCGGACCTGTACACCGGCTATCTGAGCGATGTTGTGCGTCCGCGGCTGCCTCTCGCTCCGCGACGGCTGGAGATGCGGCCGTTGCTGCTGTCCAGCAACGGCCATGCGGCGGCGGCGCACTACGAGGCGTCGCGCAACCTCAACCGCCGGCTCGCCGACGATGTCACGGCGTTCTCCACCCCCAACCTGCTGCGCTACGAGGACAAGAACTCGATGGCCTTCTCCATCGAGGCCCGCGTGCCCTTCCTGGACCACGAGCTTGTGGAGAACATCTCCAGTCTGCCCATCGACCAGAAGATCAAGGGCGGCTGGAACCGCGCCGTCTACCGGCGCGCCATGCGCGGCCGCATCCCGGAGAAGAACCGGAGGCGCCGCAAGAAGATCGGTTTCTCCAACCCCGAGTACGTGTGGATGCGAGCCCGGTCGCGCGGTTTCAGCGACGTGTTCGAGTCGTCGACGTTTGCGGAGCGCGGACTGTACGACGTGCACAAGGTGAAGGACGCGTTCGCGGCCTGGCTGCGTGGCGCACCCGGCGACGGGCTCATCTTCTGGCGGATCCTCGTGTGCGAGCTGTGGATGCGGCGCTACGTCGACCAGGCAGTGGCGGTGCATGCCTGACACAGCGGCTCGCGCGACAGTGGTCGAGGTGAACGGTCGGCGCTTCGAGCGCCACCCCATCACCACCCACCTGGTGCACGTGAAGGAGCCGTTGCTCGACGTGCTGCGTCAGTACGTGACGCAGGTGTACCGCGAGGGCGACTTCCTGGTGCTCTCGGAGAAGTTCGTGGCCATCACCCAGGGCCGCGTGATCCACCGCTCGCTGGTGCGTCCCGGGATGCTGGCCAAGCTCATCGTCAAGGGTGTGACCCCGCTGAAGGACGACGTGGGCTTCTCCGACCCGGCCAAGATGCAGGTGGCGATCTTTCGCGCCGGCTGGTGGCGCATGTTCGCGGCGATGGTCCTGGGTGG
>JAFAJR010000224.1 GCA_019236085.1 Candidatus Dormiibacterota bacterium | reverse complement strand
TGTCGGTCCAGCCGCCGGCGGGGTACTGGTCGGTGATCGTTTCCGCGTACTCATGGCCTTCGACGATCGTCACGCCGTCGAGGTTGTTGCCGGGATTGACAAAACCTGCGCCGCAACTCGATCCCACATCGGGCACGTACGGCATGTTGGTGAAGGCCAGCAGTCCGTCGGGGCTGTTGACCGCACCGCCGCCGTCGAGCGTGCTGTCACCGGTGTAGTCGTGCCAGGCGCAGAACCCGTTCTCCTGGTAGCTGTCGGGATCGGTGCCGGTCGGCGAGATGATCACGTATTGCGTGTTGCGGTTCGATGCCTGCGTCGTGTTGCCGAAGTGCGTCGCCGCATTGACGCCCTCGACCCCGAGCTGATGGCCGGAGGCCGCCGACGGCGCCGCAGAGGATGTGTCCTCCCAGACACCGGCGAGCGCACCGCCCGTCGGGTACGCGACGTGGGCCGCGCTGGCGGGACAGGTCTGCGAACCGGTCGAGACGCCCTGGCAGTACTGCGTCATGACGCCGCTCCAGGTTTCGCCGCCGGTGCCCAGCCCCTTCATGAATGCCTGGATGTCCGGGGCGTAACCGTCGGGATCGCCAGAGAACGTGGCGTAGCCCTGGCCGTTGGTGCTCTGCGTGCCCCACTGCGAGCCCCAGAACACGAGGTACACCTTCTCAGCGCCGGTGGTGACACCGACGCCGCTGATGCCGCCGCCGTACTGCAGGTTGTTCGCGCTCGCCGCGATGACGTCGCCGGCGGCGATGTGGGCCTTCTCATACGAGAGCGACGGCACCACGCCGTGACGGTAGTTATGCCCGCTCACCAGCGGCGACAGTGGTGCCGCTGACTGGTGCGGCGCCGCCGCGAGGCTCGTAGTCGGTACCGCGGCACCGACCGCGGCGAACATGGCGCCAGCCACCAGGCGCCTGGCCACCCTGCTGTTCATGGGTCTCCTCCCGAGTGCCTTGTCAGAGCGGGGTGGAGAGTAGCAGGCTGGACGACAGCGCGACGATCGAAGCGTGTGGCGTTCTTTTCGGTCGGGGCCGCCGCGCTACGATGGCTGTCGTGAAGGGAGCGGTCCGCCTTCTGCCACTGGTCCTCGGCTGCACCATCCTCGGGGCCTGTGGCTCGCAGTCGAACAGCATCACCTCAGAAAGCGCATCGCAGGTCGCTCAGCAGGTGAGCACGGCGCTGTCCAACCAGCACTCGGTGCACCTCAAGGGCACGATCCAGAGCAACGGTCAGTCGATTGCGCTCGACCTCACCGCGGTGAAGCCGAAGGCGCTGGAGGGCTCACTCAGCATCGCCGGCACCGGCGGCTTCAAGATCGCCACCAGCGACGGCAACATGTTCTACCTCACCCCCGACGATCAGTTCTGGCAAAGTCTCGCCCAGGGCAACACCTTTGCCGTGCAGCTGCTCAGCGGCAAGTGCATCTCGGCCAGCGGATCCACGCCCGGCGTGGGCCAGCTCACCAACGGTGTGTCGGAAATCACAGGCATCCTCTCGCCCAACGCGGGCGGCGAGCTCTCCAACACCAACGGCCTCACCAAGGGCAACGTCACCACCGTCGACGGGCAGCAGGTGCTGCCGCTGAAAACCACCGACGGCAGCGTGCTGTACATCGCCACGCAGGGTCAGCCACTTCCCGTCCGCGCGGACGCACCTGGCGGCGGCTACATCGATTTCTCGCAGTGGAACTCGGTCAGCTCGGTGACGACGCCGACCGGTTGCATCGACTACAGCCAGCTGGCGCAGGGGCTGAGCACGCCCACGCCGTAGAGTGCTCGCGTGGCGACGTCGCGCAAACACCCGGCGGCGGACCTCCTGCGCTTCGCACTGACTCTTCCCGAAGCGTGGGAGGACCTGCCCTGGGAGGAAGACCTCGTGGCCAAGGTGGGCAAGAAGGTCTTCGTGTTCTTCGGGAGCGCCGCCCGTCCCAAGACGATGGGCGTGAAGCTCCCGGACTCGGCGCCGTACGCGCTGAGCCTCTCGTGCTGCGAGCCGGCCGGATACGGCCTGGGGCGCAGCGGCTGGGTGACCGTGCACTGCGACGGAAACGGCGCGCCGGACACCGAGCTGCTGCACGAATGGATCGTGGAGAGCTACTGCGCAGTGGCGCCCAAACGGCTGTCAGCGAGTTTGCGCTGACTCTGCCTTTAACTGCTTCTTCACATCTCCTGTGCGGGCCGTCACAGCGGCGATCCCGGATATCGGCCAATTGGAACGGTCACATGCTAGGCTCCGCGCCGTGATCGGCATCCGCCGCGAAGGAGTCGCAGCGCCGGCACCGCACGGCCTCGGCCGCCAGGTGGTGCCGGACTCACGAATGCTGTCACCGCGACTGCACGAATGTGCACGCACTGCTGTGCATGATGACGAGCGCACCGTCTGCGTTTCGTGGGTGCGTCCGGCGTCGCAGGGCCTGCACAGCATCGACGTGGATTACGGACGCGACAGCGTGCGCCTTGCTCTCAACCTCGGCACCCGGCCCGAGTTCGCCGGCAGAACCGGCTACGTGGTGGTCCGGATGATCGTCGAGCACGCAGCTGTGAAGCTGCGTGAGCCACTGCGCGGCCGGCGGCTCGACGTCGTGCAGCCCGCCACTGCTGTCACGCGCAGCTCGTAGCCCGGTACGAACCGCTCCCGAGATCCGGCGCCGGCCGTCCTTTGACGGTGATCGTCGCGCCACGAGCCGGCTCGGGACAGCTCTGCGGAAACTGCACGAAGACGCTGCGCGCCCCTGCTTGTATGTAGCCGTCGCACGACGCAGCGCTGCACTGGTAGGGCTCGAACGTCCCGTGCAATGTCGTGGTGCCGTCGTTGTTCACCGACTGCACCGGGTTCGCCAGCAGCCCGCTGAACCCCACCACGAACGCGATGGCCACGGCAACCGCCGCCAGGATCACCAGCGCGAGGGCCCACATGGGTCGGCGCCGGGTGGGCGCCGGGAGAGCTTCCGGGTGCACGCTCGCCACGGTGCTACGGTAGCGAACCCGCGCAGATGAACCGGCCTGTCGTCTTCGTCACCGACTACGGCCGCGACGATACGTACGCCGCCGCGCTCACCGGCGCAGCCTTGGCGGCCGACCCTGACAGCCGCTGCATCGACGGCACGCATGGTGTTCCCCCGGGCGACATCCTGGCCGGCGCCTACCACCTCAAGGCGCTGCGCTTCGCCTTCGACCGCTGCGTGCTCTGTGCTGTGGTCGATCCCGGCGTGGGGACGAGCCGCCGCGCCATCGCCATCCAGCTCGGCTCCGACATCATCTGCACTGCTCCCGACAACGGGCTCATCTCCTATCTGTGGGAGGAGACCGTGCCGATGCTGCGTCGTGTCGTGAGCATCGATGTGCCCGGCGACATCTCGGCGACGTTCCACGGTCGCGATGTCTTCGCTCCGGCTGCGGCGCGCCTGGCCGGCGGCGCCTCCCTGACATCGCTCGGTGATCCCATCGACGACCCGGTGATCCTGGACACCGCATTCGCCACCGCCGATGCGTTGGGGTTGCACGGCCGCGTGGCCGTCGTCGACCACTTCGGCAACGCCATCACCACCATCCGCGAGGAGGATCTCGGGGCAACAACGCTGACGGGTGCATCCTGGGGCGGAGGAAGCACAGCGCATGTTGTGGCCACGTATGACGAGATCCCGGACGGCGAGCTCGCCGTGCTTGTCGGCAGCGCGGGGCATGTGGAGATCGCGGCCCGTGGTGCCGCCGCCGCCTCGCTGAACGGGCCGGCTGTCGGCGACGCCGTGACGGTGACGTTCGGATGAGCGACGGCCTCTCGCTGCAGGACCGGTACGGAGCGCTCACCTCGGAACAGGTGGCGGACCTCGATCGCGCGTCTGTTGCATGTGGCGTCGACGTCACGCAGCTTATGGAGGTTGCCGGCTTCCAGGTGGCCCGCTGCGCCTGGCAGCGACTGGGCGGCCAGCCGGGCGACGTCACCGTTTTTGCCGGCAGTGGCAACAACGGCGGCGACGGCGCGGTTGCCGCGTGCTTGCTCGCCACTTGGGGCTGTCAGCTGCGGCTCCATGCGCTGCTGGGCGACAAGCCACTCCAGGGTCTGCTGGCCCAGCACCTGAAGGCCGCTGCTGCATGTGGCGTGGAGGTGATGCATCAGCGCAACCCGGCGGAGCTCGCACACACCCACGCCGACCTGTTGATCGACGCCGTGCTCGGCACCGGTTTGCACGCCGCACCGCGCGGCCTGGCGGCGGCAGCAATCCGTTTCATGGGCCAGTGGGGTGCGCCGGTGCTCAGTGTCGACGTGCCCAGCGGGCTCGACGCCAGCAGCGGCGAGGCCTTCGATCCGTGCGTCGCAGCCACCATCACCTGCACGCTGGGCGCCATGAAGGCCGGACTCTGGTCGACGGCTGCGCGACGGTTGACGGGCGAGATCGTCGTCGCCGACATCGGGATCCCGGCGGCCGCCTGGGAGGCGTGCGGCCTGACCCGGCCGGTGCTGGTCGCCGGCGGGGAGTTGCTGACGGTTCCTGCAGCTACTGAATGAGCCACACGGCGCGAGCGCCGTGTATATTGCGGCCACAGGACCGCGCGTTCCCTCTCAACGTCATGATCAACGTCGCAGCCAACGTCCTTCCCGAGTCGCGTGAGCTCGCCGCAACGACGCGCGAGCATCTCGATGACCTGGTCACGTATGCCACGCACCTGGTCTTCGACGCCCACGACGCTGTGGATTTCGTCACGGCCGGTATCTACCACGCCAGCCGCTATCCACCCGCCCGGCTGCGCGTCGACGGCCGCGCTGCGCTGTACCGCGCGGTGACCAGGGCTTGCCGCCAGGGACAGCGCTATCCACCGCGGCCGCACGGCCCGGTGCGTCTGTTCCGCCGCGGGTCGCAGGGTTCACGCATCGAGGTCGACGCCGCTGCTGCATCGAAGATGAACACCGTCAAGCGAGCGCTGCAGATGCTGAGCTTTGACCGCCGGGCCGCGCTGCTGTTGCGTGACCTGGCCGGGCTCGACTACCGCGAGATGGCTCGCGTCCTGGAATGCTCGCCCGACTCAACGGCACGATTGGTCGCCGCGGCGCGGCGTGAATTCGGCTCCATCTATCGAGAGATCGCCATATGAGGTGCAGCCTGCTCACGCTCAGCAGCTACCTGGATCGTGAGCTGGCGCCGGAACGCTCCGCTGAGGTCGATGCCCACCTGGTGGGCTGCGTCCGCTGCCAGACGGGCCTCGGCTACCTGCGCGAAGAGGCGCACCGGGTGCGAACCCTGTCGCGGGTCACTGTCCCCGACGACGGCGCCCATGCGCTGCTGACCACCGTCGGCTTGCTCGCCGAGGACGAGGCGCTGCCCGGAGAGCCCCGCTGGCACGCGCCCATAACACAGCTCGAGCAGGGCCTGCCGCCGTGGCTGCAGGACCGGGGCGGGCGCACCCTGCCCTGGGCACCGCGGAATCCGGCCGCGCACCAGCCGGTGCCGGCGCCTGTCATCGCGCCGCAGCTGGTCCCGCCGCCGCCACCGCCGCCCCCGGTGCAGACGGCCCCGCCGGTGGTGGACGAGGACCCGTTCACCATGACGATGAACTTCGATTCGCCCGCCGGCCGCCCCGCTGTTGAGGAGGACATCGAGCCCTCAGCGGAACCGCAGGTCACGCATCACGACTTCGAAGTCGAAGTGCCGGGGACAGCCCAGAGTCCTGCGGCGCCGATCGAGGACCTGCAGGAACCGGAGCCGCCGGTGGTCACCGCGGCGCAGGGACCGCCGCCAATGCCCGTGGCGCTGCCGCCGCGAAGCCCGGTCGGCGGCATCGTCGCCAGGATGCGCGATGCCCTCGCTGTGCGCATGGCGCTGCTGCGCGGCGAGGGCGCACTGGATCCCGACATCCAGATCGTGAGTGGCGCCGGCGCACCCGCCAGGCGCCGCCAACCGGCCGGGCCGTTGCCCGAGAGTGAGGCCGAGTTCGAGGAGGTGGAGCTTCCGTCTCAGCCCCAGCCGCAACCCCAGCCCCAGCCGGTGGCGGTTGGGGCGGTGGCTGAGAGCTTCGAACCGATGGAGTTCGAGCCGATGGACGCGATCGGCGATGAGGAGCTCGACATCCCTGACCGCTGGCTGAACGAGCCGCAGCGCGCGGAGGCAGCCGGCCGGCCGGCGGTGCTGCCGGTGCCGATCCGGCCTCCGGCTCCGGTCGCGCCGAGCCACGAGCCGCAGCCCGAGCCACACGACATCGACGACTCGCCTGGGGCGCCGCCGCCGGGGCGGCACATGCGCAGCGTCCTCGGTGGAACGGGCAGGCCGAGCTGGCTGTCGCTCGAGCCGATCCGCCAGGCGATGCGAGACGTGTCCCGCAGCCGTGAACCCGGCGTAGCCATCGCCGGCCGTGACAGCCGGCTCTGGGTCTTCGGTGGCGCGGTGCTGATCATCCTGCTGGTCGGGGTGCTCACTGGCAAAAGCGTGAGCACGCCGTCTTCGAGCAACACCGCCGCGCACTCTCATGGCACCGCCACCACACCTGTGCAGCAGGTGCCGACTGCCGCGCCGACAACGATTGCCACGCCGACCGCAGCGCCAACACCGCCACCTGCAGCAGTGCTGCCGGCGCTCACTGGCGCACACACGCTGGGATCCGGCGCGACGCAGTACGGCGTCAACGGCATCCGCTACGGTGTGCATCCCGGCGACTACCGCATCGTCGTCGACCTGGGCGACACCACCGGTGCAGGCGGCGCACCCACTGTCACCCTGGGCATCGGGCCCGGCGGCACAGCGCTCTATGTGGAGTTCAGCAGCGTCACGCCGTCAGGACAGCCCGAGACTCCCTCGGCCGGCGGCGTGGTGACCGGTGCCACGCTGCTGCTGCCGTCGCCGGCGGGCAAGACCGTGTACCGCTTCTCGCTGCAGCACAGCGCGACGGTGTCGGCGTACTACCTCTTCAACGCGACGCGGCTGGTCATCGATCTGACCTGAGCGAAGGGGGAAAGGGTTCCCCCTTCGTGCAACCCCCTTCAGTCGGTGTCAGCTCCGGCGGAGTGAATCCGCCTTCGCCGACGTGTCTACGGCATCGTCGGTTTCGGTCATGGGCTGCCCGAACTTCTCACGCAGCTCGAACTTGATCACCTTGCCGGTGGGGTTGCGCGGCAGCTGGTCGGTGAACACCACCGACTTGGGCTGCTTGTACCGCGCCAGCCGCCCCTGGGTGAACTCGATCACCTCGGCCTCAGTGATGGTCCTGCCGTCATGAAGCACGACGACCGCGCGCACGGTCTCACCCCAGCGCGGGTGCATCACGCCGATCGCCGCGGCCTCTTTGATGTCCGGGTGCTCGTACAGTGCATCCTCCACCTCGGCCGGGTACACGTTCTCGCCGCCACTGATGATCATGTCCTTCTTGCGGTCGAGGATCCAGAAGTAGCCGTCGGCGTCGCGCCTGCCGATGTCGCCGGTGTGGAACCAGCCGTCGATGATCACCTCTGCGGTGGCCTCGGGATGGTTCCAGTAGCCGCGCATCACGTTGGGCCCCTTGACCACGATCTCACCGCGCTCACCGTGGGGCACCTCGTGCCCGTTGTCGTCGACGATGCGCACCTCGGTGAAGAACGGCGCGATGCCGGCAGACCCCAGCTTCTGGTCAGCCTTGTCCGTGGGCAGGAAGCAGGCGAACGGCGCCGTTTCGGTGAGGCCGTAGCCCTGGAAGAAGGGTATGCCGCGCTTGGCGTACACCTTGATGAGCTGCTCCGGAACCGGTGCACCACCCACTATGAGGTTGCGCACGCTGCTCAGGTCACGCGTGGCGAAATCGGGGTGCTGCGCCATGAACAGGTACATCGCCGGCACACCGAACATGAGCGTGATGCGGTGCTTCTCGATGAGCTCCAGCACCATGCCGGGCTCGAACATCTGCTCAACCACAACGCAGCCGCCCTTGAGGAACAGCGGAATCGGCGTGACGTTGAGCCCGCCGATGTGGAACAGTGGCGCCACCGCGAGCGTGCTGTCGTCGCTCAGCGTGTCGAAGGCGAGCGAGGAATTGATGTTGTTCCAGAGGATGTTGCCGTGCGTGAGCATCGCCCCCTTGGGCCTGCCGGTGGTGCCG
>JAFAJR010000037.1 GCA_019236085.1 Candidatus Dormiibacterota bacterium | reverse complement strand
GCAAGATCATCAAGCGCCATGGCGCCGTGCGTGTGATCTGCGACAACCCCAAACATAAGCAGAGGCAAGGCTGATGGCGCGCATTGCGGGTGTCGACGTACCGCGCGACAAGCGCATCGAGATTGCGCTGACGTACATCTACGGCATCGGGCTGACCACCTCGAAGCGCATGCTGTCGCTTGCCGGCGTGAGCCCCGACACGCGCACCAAGGACCTGAGCGACGCCCAGGTCGGCAAGCTGCGCGACATCATCGCCAAGCAGCTGCAGGGACGGGTTGAGGGTGACCTGCGCCGTCAGATCGCGCTCAACATCAAGCGGCTCATGGAGATCGGCACGTACCGCGGCCAGCGGCACCGCCGTGGACTCCCGGTGCGCGGTCAGCGCACCCGGACCAACGCGAGAACGCGGCGTGGACCCAAAAAGACAGTCGGCGTCCGCCGCAAGAAGGCGACCAAGTGATGGCGAAGAAGAAGAAGGTCGTCCGCACGCGGCGCCGCGAGCGCAAGAACATTGCAGTGGGGCATGCCCACGTGCTGGCGACGTTCAACAACACCATCGTCAGCCTCAGCGACGTCGAGGGCAACGTGATCGCCTGGGGGTCGGCCGGCGCGCAGGGCTTCAAGGGCTCGCGCAAGAGCACGCCGTATGCAGCCCAGGTCACAGCGGAAGCCGCGGCTCGCAAGGCGATGGAGCATGGACTGAAGTCGATCGAGATCTTCGTCAAGGGACCGGGCGCCGGCCGCGAAGCTGCAATCCGGAGCCTGCAGGCCAGCGGCCTCGACATCACAGCGATCTCCGACGTGACACCGATTCCGCACAACGGCTGCCGCCCGCCCAAGCGGCGGAGGGTGTAGGCGTGGCCAACCAGGCAGGTCCCGTCTGCCGGCTGTGTCGCCGCGAGGGCACCAAGCTGTTCCTCAAGGGTGCGAAGTGCGTCAGCAACTGCACCTTCGACAAGCGCAGCGGGCTTTTGCCCGGCCAGCACGGCCTGGCCCGGAGGCGCAAGCCCAGCGACTACGGCGTGCAGCTGCGCGCCAAGCAGCGTGCGCGCCGTCTCTACGGCGTGCTGGAGACGCAGTTCCGCCGCTACTTCGAGCGAGCCGAGGCCAGCGAGGGCGTGACGGGCACCGTTCTGCTGCAGCACCTCGAGCGCCGCCTGGACAACGTGGTGTACCGCCTGGGTTTCGGCGCCTCACGCCGCGAGGCTCGCCAGTTGGTATCGCATCGCCACATCCAGGTGAACGGCCGTGTGGTGAACATCGCGTCGGCGCAGGTTCGGCCGGGCGACATCGTCGAGGTGCGCGAGAAGAGCCGCAAGATCCTGCCGGTCGAGAACGCCCAGCAGCTGCTGTCCGGCGGACGTCAGTCAGTGCCCGACTGGCTGTCGCTTGAGTCCGAGAAGCTGCGCGGCACCGTCCTGCGGCTTCCCGAGCGGCAGGAGATGGAATCGGCAGTCGATGAACAATTGATCGTGGAGTACTACTCCCGATGACAGGGCGCCCAGTCTTTCCCCGAGGAGTCACCAATGGCAATTGATGTTGTTTCCGCCGTGCCTGCTGTTCGCGAAATCGAGAGCAATGGGGACCACGGCAAGTTCGAGATCGAGCCGCTGGAGCCGGGTTTCGGCACCACGCTCGGCAACTCGCTGCGCCGCGTGCTGCTGTCGTCGCTGCCCGGTGCGGCCGTGACGTCGGTGTCCATCGACGGCGCTTCGCACGAGTTCACCACGCTGCCGCACATCAAAGAGGACGTCACCGAGATCCTGCTGAACATCAAGGAGATCAACGTCGTCTCGCACAGCAATGACCCGGTGCGCATCACGCTCGATGTGACAGGGCCGAAGGAGGTCACCGCGGCCGACATCCAGTGCCCCAGCGACGTAGAGATTCGCAACCCGCAGCAGCACATCGCCACCCTCGACTCGCCGAAGGCGGGTCTGCGCGCCGACCTCATGGTGGAGCGGGGCAAGGGATATGTGACCGCGGACCGCAACAAGCGCGAGGGTCAGCCCATCGGCGTCATCCCCATCGACGCCATCTTCACGCCGGTGCGCAAGGCCAACTTCTCGGTGGAGAAGACCCGCGTCAGCCAGGAGACGGAATGGGACAAGCTGATCGTCGAGGTGTGGACCGACGGCACGCTGGCTCCCGTCGAAGCTGTGAGCCAGGCGGCGGCGCTCTTCACCGAGCACCTGGACCTGTTCGTGCGCTTCGGTGACAACCTCGCGGCGCCGCAGCTGCGCCAGACACGGGGCAACGACCTGCCCAGCCGTCTCGCCGACGTGCCGATTGAGGATCTCGACCTCAGCGTGCGCGCGCTCAACTGCCTGAAGGCCAACGACATTACGCGCCTCGGCCAGCTGGTGGCGATGAAACAGGAGGAGCTGCTCACGCTGCGCAACTTTGGACAGAAGTCGCTCGACGAGATCAAGGAGAAGCTGGTGGAGCG
Organism: Candidatus Dormiibacterota bacterium; assembly: GCA_019236085.1. Classification (GTDB taxonomy): domain Bacteria; phylum Chloroflexota; class Dormibacteria; order Aeolococcales; family Aeolococcaceae; genus JAFAJR01. Next base: position 2,576 of record JAFAJR010000037.1, on the reverse strand, counting down.
TGGCTTCGTGTCCGAGGAAGAGCTGGAGACGCTGTTCCAGCCGATGGGACGCTGAGGGAGTCACAGCACACATGCGTCACCGCGTCGCAGGCCGCACCTTCGGGCGCAGCGCCGCGCATCGGCAGGCGATGACCCGCAACCAGGTCACCTCCCTGCTTCGCCATGGACGCATCACGACCACCGAGGCCAAGGCCAAGGAGCTGCGCCGCTGGGTTGAGCGCGTCATCACCGACGCAAAGCCCGACGACGTGCACGCTCGCCGCAAGGTGTCGCTGTACGTCAACGACCGCGACGTCAGCAACAAGCTGTTCACCACCTATCTCGAGCGGTATCGCGACCGGCCCGGCGGCTACACGCGCATCCTCAAGCTGCCGCCGCGGATGAGCGATGCTTCGCCGATGGCAATCATCGAGCTGGTGGAATAGGCGTGCCCACGTACCGTCTCACCGTCGAGTACGACGGCACCGACTTCTCGGGATGGCAGGTGCAGCCAGGGCGCCGCACTGCGATGGGCGTTCTGCGCGATGCCATCGTGGACCTCACGAGCGAGACCCCGGCGATGACAGCCGCCGGCAGGACCGACGCCGGCGCGCATGCCCACGGCCAGGTGGTGGGTGTCACCCTCGATGCGGCGTGGGAGCCGGAACGGCTGCGCATGGCGCTGAACGCGCGGCTGCCCCAGGACATCGCGGTGGTGGCAAGCGCGCTGCGGGCAGCCGGATTCGACGCCCGCCGTGACGCACTCGACCGCACCTACCGCTACATCGTCGTGTGCCGTGACGGCCGCGCCCCGGTGCCCAGACGTCACTCGTGGACGGTGCGCGGTCCGCTGGATCTCGCCGCCATGCGGCAGGCTGCCGCGCACCTCGTGGGACGGCATGACTTCGCGGCCTTCGGCCGAGCGCCGTCAGCCGGCGGCACCACGGTGCGCACGGTGCACGAGGTCTCCATCGACACCGCGGCGAGCGGAGCGCTGGACGCCGTCCTGATCACGGTGCGGGCTGACGCATTCCTTCGCGGCATGATGCGGGCGTTTGCCGGGGCGCTGATCCGCGTCGGCCAGGGCCGCGCTGATGCGGCCTGGGTCCGCGGCCTCGTCGAGCTTCCGGCTGCAGATGTGCAGCACGTGACACTGGCGCCGGCCCGGGGGCTGCACCAGTGGTCGGTGCGCTACGGATGGGATGTGATTGCGGAGCCGGCTGCATGATCCAGACAACATTCATGGCCCGGACCGGGGCATTGGAATCGCAGTGGTACCTGGTTGACGCCCGTGGTCAGACGCTGGGACGACTCGCGACCAATATCGCGCGAGTGCTGCGCGGCAAGCACCGTCCGCAGTTCACGCCGCACGTCAACACCGGGGAGCACGTGATCGTCATCAATGCGCGTGACATCGTGGTCACCGGACGCAAGCGCACGCTGAAAACCTATGACCGCTACTCCGGCTACCCGGGTGGCCGCAGGGTGCGCACCTTCGAAGAGGCGATCGACCGCGACCCCACCTTCCCGGTGTACAACGCGGTGCGCGGCATGTTGCAGCACAACACGCTGGGCGCCGACCAGCTCAAGCGCTTGCGAGTTTATGCCGGACCTGACCACAAGCACGAGGCGCAGCGGCCGCGTCACATCACCTTCGGCGAACTGGGAGAGATCATCGATGCCGGCTGAGGCCTACTACTACGGCACCGGACGCCGCAAGACTTCGGTGGCGCGTGTACGCCTGGCGCTCGGCGACGGCGGGCTGTCGATCAACAACCGCTCTGCCAGCGAGTATTTCGGCCGGCGCGACCTCGAGACGGTGGTCACCCAGCCGCTGCGCGTCACCGACACCATGGGACGCTTCGTCGCCACCATCAAGGTGGAGGGCGGCGGCGTCGCCGGGCAGGCAGGCGCGGTGAGCCACGGCATCGCCAGGGCGCTGCTGGCCGCCGACCCCGACCTTCGGACCGTGCTCAAGCGGGCCGGGCTGCTCACCCGTGATTCCCGGGAGAAGGAGCGCAAGAAGTACGGCCTCAAGCGCGCTCGCAAGGCGCCGCAGTACACGAAGCGCTGATCGCCACAGCGCCTCGAACTCGGGTCCGCGTCCTCGGCTGTCCCGTCGACATCGTCGACACCGAGACCGCGGTGCGGCGCCTCATCGGCTTGGTGGACAGCGCCCGGGGTGGCACCCCGGAGCCCAGCGGCCTGGTGGTGACCCTCAACCCGGAGATGGTGATGCTCTTCCGTCGCGATGCGGGCTTCCGCGCCGCCCTGGAATCGGCAGCACTACTGGTCCCGGACGGCATCGGCGTGGTCCGCGCGGTGCGCCGCCGTGGCGCGCCCGGGCTCCGGCGGGTGGCTGGCGCAGACCTCGTTGCCGCCTATCTCCCGCAGGCTGCGAAGCTCGGCCATCGTGTAGCCCTGGCCGGGGGTGGACCCGGCGTGGCGCGCCGGGCGGCGGACCGTCTCCGCCGCGAGAATCCCGGCCTCCAGGTGGTGGCGGCGGAAGGCGGCGCTCCCGACTTCGACCTGGCCCGCCGGCTTGAAGCAGCCCGTCCCGACACAGTACTCGCCGCCTTCGGACACGGCCGCCAGGA
>JAFAJR010000293.1 GCA_019236085.1 Candidatus Dormiibacterota bacterium | reverse complement strand
GGCAGAAGCAGCAGCGCCCGGGCCCAACCGCCGTCCTGCGCCCGGCGCCACACAGTGCCGTCGGCGGCAACGGCGACGACGATGCCCGGATACAGGGCGGGCGCGGCGATGAGGTGTGCGCCTGCACCGAGGTTGGGTGCCCGCGGGTCCGGGACGAAAATCACGACGTGGTGCAGCGCGGCTGACGCCGCTGCCGCTGCCGTGACCACCGTCCCGCCCGCGTTGATGGACCAGACGCGGCCGGCGCTGGTCACATCCGGCGGGGCCGTCAAGGCGGTTTGTGACGATTCCGGCTGAAACGTGCTGCCACCGTCGTGCGACTCGAGCACACCGTGTGGCGTCTGCACCTCGATGAACGATCCGCTGCCCAGCACAGCTGTGACGCGCTCGCCGGTGAGAGCAACCGGCTCCCACCACGGCGAGGCGGCCTCGGCTGCGGAAACGGGCAGAGCGAGCTGCAGCACAGTCAACGCAACCAACGCCTGGCGCAGATGGCGCGACGCCGCGCGGTCAGAAGCCATACAGCCCTGGCAGCACGCCGACGGCGATGAGCACGTCGGCCGCAGCGTGGATGACGATCGCAGGCCACAGGGAGTTGGTCCGCTGCACCACCCAGCCAAGCAGCAGACCGACGCCGATCGTCACCGGTACAAAGGGGCCCACAGGTCCCTCGTAGTTGACGGCCAGGTGAGCCAGGCCGAAGAAGCACGCCTGCGAGAGATTTGCGAACCGCTGCGGCATAACCCGCTCCAGCGAGCCCATCAGCATGCCGCGGAACTGCACCTCCTGGGCCAGGCCCTGCAACGCGTTAGCGGGACCGAGCAGCGGCATGTCGCGGCCGAGCGCGATCGGTTGGAGCGCAAGGCGACCCAGCCAGGTGGCGGGCAGCGCCATGACCACTGCCACGAGGACTGCTGTGCCGAGCACGGCGGCCAGCAACGCGCCGCCGCCGAAGCGGCCGAGGCGCAAGTGCGGCCGCAGGTCTCGCGGAAGCAGTGGCAGGGCCAGGGCGGCGGCCGCTGCGGTCACCACCAGCTGCGCAACCGAGGCCCAGAACACCTCGAAATCGCCTGCGGGTGAGGTGACGCCCAGCACGTGCCAGTACCCAGAGGTCGCCCGCTGTCCCATCACATCGACGATCAGCTGGGGCAGCGCGCTGAGCACCGTGAACGAGACTGTCGCCGCCACCACGGCGAGCAGCACCGGACGCATCGCCTGGGTGCGCCGAAAGACGCAACACACGACGAGCAGAACCGACGAGCCGATGCTGAGCCGGACCATGTACGGGTCGACGCCGTTGGGATCGCTGAATGCGAGCGGTATCAGCAGCGCCGCGCCGAGCACCGCTGTGGCCACAAGCAGTGCCGACGCCGCAGGCCACCACGGCTTGGCGCTGGCGGCCTGCAGCGAGTTCACCGTTCCTGTATAGCCGCTTCCGGCTCCAGCGACGGCATTCCCAGGGCGGCTGCTAGTGTTCGGCGGTGAGCGTCACGATCCTCATCGGTGGGCAGTGGGGTGACGAGGGCAAGGGGAAGGTGATCGACCTTCTGGCCGACCGCGTCAGCATGGTGGTGCGTTCGCAGGGTGGCAACAACGCCGGACACACAGTGGTGGTCAACGGCCGCGAGCATCGCTTCCACCTGGTGCCCAGCGGCATCCTCAACCCCGCGACCCTGTGCGTCATCGGCCACGGCGTTGTCGTCGACCCTCGCGCGTTCCTGCAGGAGCTGGACCTGCACCACGCTGACGGCATCGCCACCGACAACCTCGTCATCAGCGAGCGCGCCCACATGGTGATGCCCTACCACCCGGTGCTGGACAAGCTGGGCGAAGAGCTGCGCGGCGACGACCGCCTCGGCACCACCTTTCGCGGCATCGGTCCCGCCTACGAGGACAAGGTGCGGCGCATCGGTTTTCGCATCGGCGACCTGCAGAAGCCGGCGTTCCTGGAGAAGAAGCTGCGCTTCGTGCTGCGTCTCAAGAACGAGACGCTCACGCGCCTCTACGGCGCGGAGCCGTTCGATGAAAGCGCCATCCTTGACGAATACCTTGGCTACGCGGAGCTCATCGACCCATACATCCGCGACATCTACCCCATCATCCAGGACGCCCTGCAGCGGCGCAGGCCCATCCTGCTGGAGGGCGCGCAGGGGGTGATGCTGGACATCGACACCGGCACCTATCCCTATGTCACCTCGTCGTCGCCCACCGCCGGGGGCGCCTGCACCGGCAGCGGCATTCCGCCGTCGCGCATCGACAAGACGATCGGCGTGTTCAAGGCCTACACCACGCGGGTGGGCTACGGTCCCTTCCCCACCGAGCTGGTGGGGGAGCTGGGCGACTTCATCCGCGAGACGGGCGGCGAGTACGGCACCACCACCGGGCGGGCGCGCCGGGTGGGCTGGTACGACGCAGCAGTCGCCCGGTACGCCGTGGCCACCAACGGGATCGATTCCATCGTGCTCACCAAGGTCGACGTTCTGGACACGCTCGACCGCATCCGGATCTGCACCGGCTACCGCAGCAAGGGCGAGCTGTGGGACCACCCAATGGCCAACATCTCGCATCTCAAGCACTGCGACGCGATCTACGAGGAGCTCCCCGGGTGGAAGGCGAGCACCCGGGACTGCCGCAGCTTCGACGACCTCCCGCCGGCCTGCCAGGCCTACGTCCAGCGGGTGGGCGAGCTCTCCGGTGCGGAGGTGGACGTTGTGTCGGTGGGCCCGGACCGGGAGCACACCCTGGTGCGCTCGCTGCCGCTCGCCGCTTGATTTGAGGCACAATTCCCCTTTCAGGGAGGGCTGGCGGCGGGAAACAGGGATGAATACGGGGGCTTGAGGGGCGGTTTGGCGCTCGAGGTGGATGGATATTTGACGCGAATGACGCGTCACTGTATGGTCGGATTGCTCGACCGACACGGGGGAGCCGGAACGCAGGGGACCGGCGCGAGATGTCGGCGATGAGGAGGTGCCTGTGAACTCCAGGCTGGTTCGCGTGTCCAAAGCCACGCCGCGCAAGCGCGTGTGGCTCCATGTGCTCGGCGTGGCCTCGGTGCTCACTGGCATTCTCACCATCAGCGGCACGATGGTTCTCGCTCGCACCTCGGGCCCACCGGTGAATGTCTCCGCGGCCCCTGCCGGCTCGCAGGACTGGCCGACCTACCTCCACGACACCGCCCGCAGCAGCAGCAGCGGCGAGACCCTGCTGAACACGACAAACGTCCCGTACCTGGCCCCGAAATGGACCTACACCACCGGCGGCATCATTGCCGCGGAGCCCACCGTCGTCAACGGCGTGGCGTATCTCGGCTCATGGGATGGCTACGAGTACGCATTCAACGCCGCCACCGGCGCGGTGCTCTGGAAGACGTCGCTCGGCCTTCATGACGACACGCAGTGCATCCCCCCAGACATGGGGATCACGTCATCGGCGACGGTGTACACCAACGCTACGATCAACGGTGGCAAGCCCGTTGTGTACGTCGGTGGCGCCAACGATTCGAACAATGTCGAGCAGTGGTATGCGCTGGACGCGGCAACGGGCAACATCCTGTGGTCGGTGCCGACCGGCTCGGGCACCCCATCCGGCGGCGACTACAACTGGTCGAGCCCGCTGATCGTCACCGATCCGGCTGACGGCAACCCGTACGCCTACGTCGGCGTGGCCAGCGTCTGTGACAACCCGCTCATCCAGGGCGAGCTGCTCAAGGTCTCACTGAGCACGCACCAGGTGGTGGGCACCACATACCTCGTGCCCAACGGCCAGGTGGGCGGCGGCATCTGGACGTCGCCGACCTATGACCCCAGCACCAACAAGATCTTCGTCGCGACCGGCACGCTCAACCTCTATTCGCAAACGCTGTCGCAGGCGGTGGTAGCGATCAACGCCACCTCGATGGCCGTTGTGGACCATTGGCAGCTGCCCTTCGAAGCGGCTGTCAGCGATTCGGACTTCGGAACCACGCCTACGCTCACCACCGACGCCAACAACGATCAGCTGCTGAGCGTCGCCAATAAGAACGGACTTCTCTACACGCTCAACCGCAACAACCTCTCCGCCGGCCCGATCTGGCAGAAGCAGATCGCGTACGGCGGTGACTGCCCCACCTGCGGTGACGGCAGCATCTCGTCCGGCGCATTCGCCAACGGCACGCTTTACTACGCCGGCGGCAGCGTCAGCGACAGCAACGGAATCGGTCACAGCGGTTCGGTGACAGCCCTCAACCCCGGCACTGGTGCCGTTCTGTGGACCCACTACCTCAACTCGCCGCCGCTGGGGTCCATCGTCTACGACAACGGGATGATCTTCCTGGGCAACGGAAGCGTCGAAGAGGCGCTCAACGCCAGCAATGGCCAGGACATCTGGGACTACCAGCTCGGTGCGGGTACCTACGCCGCGCCGTCGGTATCAGAGGGCACGGTGTTCCAGGGCGCACTCAACGGAACGCTGTACGCCTTCCAGCCGCCGTCGCCGCTTCCGGGTGGGCCGCCCGCCGACCCCAACTGCCCCACCGGCTTCACCTGCCAGGACATGGGCACCACGGGAGGTGGCCGGCCGGCGGGCAGCGACAGCGTCAGCAACGGCGTGGTGAGCGTCACCGGGTCAGCCAACTGGCGCAACAACGGCGACAACATGCGCTTCGTCTCCGAACCGGTGACCGGCGACTTCCAAGTGACGGTCAAGGACCTGTCCGAAACCCTCGGACCGCAGAACTGCAACAGCCTGCCCAAGGGTGACAACAGCTGCTACTCGCAGCCGCAGATGGGCATCGTCATCCGGCAGAGCTTCCAATCCGGATCACCCTTCTACGCCGCCCTGCAGGACCCGAACTACCCCGCGGAGAACGAGCCGAACCCGACCATCATCATCTATTACCGGACGGCCTGGGGCAGCACGGCGCAGTCGATCATCGAGCTGACCCAGCACTACCCGCTGAACTTTCCGACGTACGTGATGGTGCAGCGGCACTTCGACACCTTCGCGACGTTCTACAGCAGCGACGACCAGCACTGGACTCTCATCAGCGGCACGATCCACACGATCGTCATGCCGACCACGTTGAACGTCGGAATGGGCGTGGCGTCATTCATGCAAACGGCCTCATCGACAGCCACATACTCCAACTTCGCGGTGGCGGCGCCGACGGCGACGTACGTCGAGCAGGCCGAGCCGCACGCCTGTCCCAGCCCCTGGACGTGCACCGACGTGGGCGCGGGTTCGCCGATCGGCGACCAGACCCTCGCGAGCGGGGTCTGGACCGTTTTCAGCGGCGGCGAGGGCATCAACAACGTCACTGACGGTCTTGGCAACAACAGGATCGCCGACGCCTTCCATTTCATCTATCAGCCCTTGTCCAGCAGCGGAGAGATCACGGCGCAGCTGGCCTCTCTGACCAACGGCGCTGCCGCCGACCAGGCGGCCCTCTTGATGCGCGCGGACACGTCGGATGGCTCACCGTTCTACGGAGTCATCGTCAACCCCAACGGAACCGCCACCCTCGAGTGGCGTCTCTACAACGGCATCCAGCAACGCTCGACCGTCGCAGTCGGTACCGTGTCGTTCCCCGCCTGGTTCCAGGTCAACCGCTACATCGACACCGCACACACTCCCACGACTACCTACTACAGCCTGCTGACCTCAACCAATGGGACGTCCTGGACCGAGGTGAACGGCTCCACGGTCGCTCTCAACTTGGGATCGACTCCACTGGCCGGTTTCGGCGGCGACACCGGCGACCCTAGAGTGAGCAACCAGTCGACCTGGCAGAACGTCTCGATCTCCAATACCGCGCAGGCGCCTCCGGGCGTCTGCCCGCCGGGATACACCTGTCAAGACGTGGGCAGCGGCTACGCGGCCGGTGGCCAGGAGTACAACAACGGGACCTGGACATTCGCTGCGGGCGGCTCGGACATCTACTACCAGTACGACTTCTTTCACTACGTCTACCAGACCATGAACAACGACGGCACCGTCAGCGCACAGGTGACGTCGGGCGGTCCAGTCAGCTGGGACGATGAGTGGGAGAAAGCGGGCGTGATGCTGCGAAGCGCCACGACCATCAGCAACGGCACACCCGATCCCGCCGCGCCCTACTACGGCGTGTTCATCACGCCACAGCACGGCATCGTCGTGCAGTGGCGCGGCGCCGAGTCGCAGTCCACCAGCCAGATCACCTACACCGGTGGGCCGAGCAGCCCGTATCCCATCTACCTGATGGCCACCCGCTGGACGGATCCGCACCCGGGCGGTCAGGTGTACTTCACCGCCTACTGGTCAACGGATAACAAGACGTTCAACGCAATCCCCGGCTCCACGGTGGCACTGCCGCTGACCGGCGCGATCTTCGCCGGCATGGCTGCGGATTCATGGAACGAGACAGCCACGTTCCCCGTGGTGTTCAACAACTTCGCGCTCTTCGACGGCACCGAGGATCCACCTCCGGGCGCCTGCCCGTCCGGTATCACCGGGGGCTGCGCCGACATCGGTGGAGCCCAGCCGAACGGCACAGAGACGCTCAGCGGCACGACGCTCAACGTCACAGCCGGCGGCGGCGATATCTGGGGTACCGCAGACCAGTTCCATTTCGTGTGGGACACGCTGGCCGGTGATGGCAGCGTCAGCGCTGACGTCGCCTCACAGCAGAACACCGGCGCCTGGGCGAAGGCCGGCGTCATGATGCGCAGCACCGCGGGCACCGGCGGTGCTGTCGATCCGGGCGCGCCGTACTACGCGGTGTTCGCCACGCCTTCAAACGGCGTCGCCATCCAGTGGCGAAGCACTGAGGGCGGCAGCAGCTTGCAGATGCTGACCACCGGGACGGTCCCGGTGTACCTCGAGGTGACTCGCTTCACCGATTCGAGCGGAAACCAGAACTTCTCCGCATACACGTCACCCGATGGCGTCAACTGGACGTGGGTCCAAGGCTCGACGCATGTGCTGGCGATCACCGGCACGGTGGCGGCGGGGTGGGCCGCGGACTCGTATAGCCAGACAGTGTCGTCCGCGGTCACCTTCAGCAGCATCAATGTGTCCACAGGCTCCCAGGGAACCGGTGCGTGCCCTTCGGGCTGGACCTGCAACGACATCGGTGGCGCAACACCGGCCGGCGGGCAGAATGCATCCGGCAGCACGTGGTCCGTGTTCGGCGGCGGTGGTGACATCTGGGGGACGTCAGACGCCTTCCGCTATGTGTACCAGCCGATGACCGGCGACGGCACGCTCACCGCGGACGTGACAGCACAGCAGAACACCAGCACCTGGGCGAAGGCCGGGCTGATGATTCGCTCGACGGTGAGCAGCGCCACCGATGCCAGTGCGCCGTACTACGCGGTGATGACAACGCCGGGCGGCAGCGGGAGCAATGGCACGATCATCCAGTACCGCTCGACCGAAGGTGGCTCGACCACGCAGATCGATGTGACGACATTGCAGGAGCCGGAGTACCTCCAGCTCCAGCGCTGGACAGACACCTCGGTGCCGTCTTCTCCTGTCACGTACTACTACGCTCTCACCTCGACGAATGGCACCACCTGGACTGTGGTACCGGGCTCGGTGCTGAAGTTGAACCTTGGTGCGTCGTTCGAAGGCGGTGTGGCGGTCACCTCCCACAACACGGCCCAGCTGAGCGACGTCTCGCTCAGTGGAGTCGCCTTGAGCACCACCTCGACAGAGCCCCCAAATGTGTGCCCGCAGGCGTACACCTGCGCTGACATCGGCACCGCCACGCCGGCCGGGACGCAGTCCCTCAGCAGTGGCGTGTGGACCGTGCAGGCGGGCGGCGGTGACATCTGGGGAACCGCCGACTCCTTCCGCTACATCTGGAAGTCGATGACCGGCGACGGCAGCCCCAACCTCAGGGTCGCCTCGTGGGTGAATCAGAGCACCGGCAATGCTTGGGCGAAAGCCGGAGTGATGGTGCGCGGCGTGGCGGGCACCGGCGGCGCCACCGACCCTGGAGCGCCGTACTACGCCGTGCTCGACACAGGCGACAACGGCGTCATCGTGCAATACCGCACCACCGAAGGCGGAGCATCGTCGCAGATCGATGTCGGCGGTACCCAGCAGGCGCCTGTGTACGTTGAGATCGTGCGCTCAGATACCGGCGGCACCGGCCTCACATTCACCGGCTACTACTCGCTAAACGGTTCGACGTGGACGGCCATCGCCGGGTCGACGCTGACGATCCCGGCGCTGAGCGGAACGCTTGCCGAGGGCATGGCGACCACGTCGCACAATCAGTCCGCGTTGACTCAGGTGAGCTTCGACAACCTCAACCTGCCCTAAGTATCGGTGCCCGCCTCGCCACCCCTTCAGCCTTAGGTCGCCGGCGAAGGCGGATTCATTTCGCCGCAGCCGGCACCGCATGGAAGGGGGTTGTGCGAAGGGGGGACCCTTCCCCCCTTCGTCTGTAAGTGGCAGGGGGCGGATTGCTCCACCCCCTGCCGGTCAGGAAGGGATAGGAAGAGTTTCTGGAGACAGAACCGGAGGTGGTTGCAGCCCCTCCGGATGGCCGGTCCGCGCACCAAGCCCGAGGCCAGTGTAGCACCGGCAACACCACCCGAGGGCATACTCAGGCGATGGCCAAAACGCTCCCCAGGGTGCGCGCTCCTGAGCTTCGCGGCGCCGGCGGATGGCTCAACACGACCGCCCCGCTGACCCTTCCCGAGCTTCGCGGCCGGGTCGTGATCCTCGATTTCTGGACGTTCTGTTGCATCAACTGCCTGCGGGTGCTGGAGGAGCTGCGCGTCCTCGAGGAGCGCTTCGGACCGGCGCTCGTGGTCATCGGGATCCACTCGCCGAAGTTCCCCCACGAGGCGGACCACGAGGCGGTGGCGCGCTCGGTCCGCAGGCACCGCATCGCTCACCCGGTCCTCGACGACCCTGGTCTGGAGACATGGCAGCGCTACGGCGCGAGAGCCTGGCCGACCCTGGTGGTCATCGACCAGGACGGCTACATCGTCGCGTCGGCGGCGGGAGAGGGAAACGGCCCGGCGCTTGCCGAGACGGTAGCCGCGCTACTCGAGGGCCGTCCTGCGCCAAACACCCCGGCCTTCACGCCGCCCCCGATCACCGCTCACGACATGCTCGGCTTTCCCGGCAAAGTGGCGGTGGACGCTGCCGGTTCGCGGTTCGCCGTTGCCGATACAGGCAACGACCGCGTGTTGGTGGCAACCCTCGACGGCTCTGTGCAGCAGACGGTCGACGGCCTGCACCAGCCGCAGGGGGTCCGCTTCGACGGCGACCGGCTGCTGATCTGCGACACCGTGGCCGGGCGGCTCCTCGGCGTGTCGCTGGAGAACGGGGCGACAACCGTGCTGGCTGAGGGCCTGCGCTCGCCCTGGGACGTGGTGCGTCTCGACGCAACGACTCTCGCCGTGGCCGAAGCGGGATCGCACCGCATCCTGGCGGTGCCGTCAGAAGGTGGCGAGCCGCGGCCTCTTGCCGGCACCGGTGTCGAGGGCCTCCGCGACGGTCCGGCACTGCAGGCGCACCTGGCCCAGCCCAGCGGGCTCACCCTGCTCCCCGACGGCGGCCTGGCAGTTGCCGACTCCGAGGTCAGCGCGCTCCGAGTGATTCGCGACGCGCGAGTGCAGACACTCGCCGGTCACGGCTTGTTCGAATGGGGTACGGCCGACGGCGGCCGCGACTCGGCTCGGCTGCAGCATCCGCTGGGCGTGGCCGCACTTGGCGACGGCGGCATCGCGGTGGCCGACACCTTCAACAGCTTGATCCGCGTCTGGCGGGACGGCG
>JAFAJR010000189.1 GCA_019236085.1 Candidatus Dormiibacterota bacterium | reverse complement strand
GTCGCGGCCCAGCACCGGCAGCACGCTCTGCACGTACTCGATCGAGGTGTGCACGCCGAACGCCGCCACACCGATGCCGGCCAGCACCGCGAAGGTCCCTGCGGCAGCAGCCGCGCCACGCCACCAGCGCCTCCGCAGGAACAGCAGCAACAGCACCAGCGGGGCCAGCTTGATCGCCGCCGCGACCCCGATGAACACGCCGCAGCGGCCCTCCTCACCGCGCACCCAGGAACGAAGCGCGAGGGCCAGCAGCAGAAAGATGAACGGGTTCATCTGTCCGTGCCAGAAGTTGTACGGCGCAGCGGCGTAGAGGAAGCTCGCAACCACCGCCAGCTCCAAGCGGGGCCAGCGCTCGGGAAGCACGGCGCGAGCCACGACCACGCATGCGGTGAACGTGGCGACCACGTCGAGCAGCAGCCAGGCCGTCGCCGCCACGTGCTGCGGCATCCAGGCGAGGGGCTGCAGCACGAAAGCGACAACCGGCGGATAGTCGAAGCCGCTCAGTGCCACGTTCTGGTTCTGCTGCACGAACGCCGCGTAGATGTCGGTGTGCGCCGCGGCAGCCTGGGCCGCGCCGAGATACGCGGCGTAGTCCTCGAAAGCGCCGCTGAAGTGGCCCGTCAGCGGGGCCAGCACGAAGACGTCGGCGCCGGCGATGCCGGCAGCGATCGCCGCGGCCAGCAGCACGGTGCGCCAGAGCCGCGGCCGGCGCAGCGCGCGGCTCACCGCCAGGGTCGCCATCGCGGCGGATGCTAGGCCCGGTGGGGGCTGGTGTTCGCGCTCATTTCCCCTTCGTCACCAGCCTGCGTCACCGCGGGGCGAACATATGTACGCAGAGCACTGGTACGATGCGTGATGCGGTGGAGGAACAGGCGACTGCGGCGGTGGTGGAGCGGTCCGCGGCGCCGCACGGCTCGCTCGCAGCCATGCACCCGGCGGTGCGGACCTGGTTCGAGCGGCGCTTCCCTGAAGGCCCCACCGCGGCGCAGAGCGAGGGCTGGCCGCACATTGCCGCCGGACGCAATGCGCTCATCGCCGCTCCCACGGGCTCGGGCAAGACACTGGCTGCGTTCCTGGTCTGCATCGACGCCTTGTATCGAGCCTTCGAGCGAGGCGAGACCATCGCCGGCACGCAGGTGGTGTACGTCTCGCCGCTGAAAGCGCTCGCGGTCGACATCCAGCAGAACCTCGACGCACCGCTGCAGGAGATCGAAGCCGTCGCAGCCGAGCTAGGCGTGGCGGCGCCGCGCATCACTGTCGATGTGCGCACCGGTGACACGCCGCCGTCGGACCGCGCAGCAATGGTGCGCCGGCCACCCCACATCCTGGTGACCACACCCGAATCGCTGTACCTGCTTGTCACAGCAGCGCGCACCAGGGAGCTACTCCACGGCGTCCACACCGTGATCGTCGACGAGATCCACGCCATTGCCCGTGACAAGCGGGGCTCGCACCTCACAGTCACCCTGGAGCGCCTGCAGCACATCTGCGCCGCGACCCCGGCACGCGTCGGGCTGTCGGCGACGCAGCGTCCCATCGAGCGCATCGCCCGGCTGCTGGTGGGCGCCGGCCGCGATCGTGACGATGATGGCGGAAACCCGCGGTGCGCGATCGTCGACACCGGTCATCGGCGCGCCCTGGACCTGGCGATCGAGCTGCCCGAGGAGGAGCTCGGCGCCGTGGCGTCCAAGGAGCAGATGGCGGATGTGCTGGACCGCATCGCGGCCCACGTCGCCGAGCATCGCACCACGCTGGTGTTCGTCAACACGAGGCGCATGTCGGAGCGGGTGGCGCACCTCTTGGCGGAACGGCTGGGCGAGGACGCTGTGGCGTCGCACCACGGCAGCCTGTCGAAGGAGCGCCGCCAGCGCGTCGAGGCCCGGCTTCGCGCCGGGGAGCTGCGAGCGCTGGTGGCCACCGCGTCACTGGAGCTGGGCATCGACATCGGCCCGGTGGAGCTGGTCTGCCAGATCGGGTCGCCGCGCAGCTTCGCCACCTTCCTGCAGCGGGTCGGCCGGTCCAATCACACCAGGACGGGGACGCCGACCGGCCGACTGTACCCCACCTCGCGGGACGAGCTGGTCGAGTGCGCCGCGCTGCTGCGCGGGGTGCGGGGCGGGCGGCTGGACGCGATCG
>JAFAJR010000133.1 GCA_019236085.1 Candidatus Dormiibacterota bacterium | reverse complement strand
CGGAGCGGACCGACCTGGTGTGGCACGGCTACGTCAGCAGCGTGGGCCCGGGGCAGCGCTACGGCTTCCGGGTCCAGGGTCCCTACGCGCCGCAGGCTGGGCTTCGCTACAACAACAACAAGCTGCTCCTCGACCCCTACGCACTGGCCATCACCGGGCGGTTCGACGACGTACCCGAGATGTACAGCTACCGCCTCGGAGGCGACGATTCGCAAATGAGCCGGGCGGACTCCGCGCCGGTGATGCCTAAGTGCGTGGTGGTGGACCCGAGCTTCCCCTGGGGCGACGACCGCCGGCCCAACACGGCGTGGACCGACACCGTCATCTACGAGGTCCACGTGAAGGGATTCACGCAGCGTCACCCTGACGTTCCTGAAGAGCTTCGCGGCACCTACGCCGGGCTGGCGCACCCCGCTGCCATCGAACACCTGCAGCACCTGGGTGTCACGGCCGTCGAGCTCATGCCCGTGCACCATTTCCTGGACGGCGGCCATCTGCTGAGAAAGAACCTCGTGAACTACTGGGGCTACGACTCGGTGGGTTACTTCGCGCCCGAGGCACGGTACTCGTCCTCCGGCTCCGACGGCGAGCAGGTGCGCGAGTTCAAGGCAATGGTGCGCGCCCTGCACTCGGCCGGGCTGGAGGTGATCCTCGACGTGGTCTACAACCACACCGGCGAGGGCAACCACCTGGGGCCGACGGTGAGCTTCCGCGGGCTCGACAACCGCGCCTACTACCGGCTGGTGGACGAGGACCCGCGTTTCTACTTCGACGTCACCGGCACCGGGAACAGCCTCAACGTGCGAAACCCGCACACCCTGCAGCTGATCATGGACTCGCTGCGCTACTGGGTCCGCGAGATGCACGTCGACGGCTTTCGCTTCGACCTCGCCGCCGCCCTGGCGCGGCAGTTCTATGAGGTCGATCGACTTTCTGCCTTCTTTGACATCATCCATCAGGATCCGGTGCTCTCCCGCGTCAAGCTGGTGGCGGAGCCCTGGGACGTGGGCAGCGGCGGCTACCAGGTGGGCAACTTTCCGGTGCGCTGGGCCGAGTGGAACGGCGGCTTCCGCGACTGTGTCCGCGACTTCTGGCGCGGCGCCGGGGGCGTTCGTGAGCTCGCCTACCGGCTGACCGGCTCCAGCGACCTGTACCAGGGCGATGGGCGCCAGCCGTGGGCCAGCATCAACTTCGTCACCGCACACGACGGCTTCACACTGCACGACCTCACTGCGTACAACCAGAAGCACAACGAGGCCAACGGCGAGAACAACCAGGACGGCGCTGACGACAATCGCTCCTGGAACTGCGGCACCGAGGGAGAAACAGACAACCCTGACGTCAACACGCTGCGCGGCCGGCAGCGTCGCAACCTCATCGCCACGGTCCTGCTGTCGCAGGGCTGCCCCATGGTGCTGGGCGGCGACGAGATCGGCCGCACGCAGCGGGGCAACAACAACGCGTACTGCCAGGACAGCGACATCTCCTGGTTCGACTGGGAGAACGTCGATGAAAAGCTCTGCGCCTTCGTGCGCAGCGCCATCGAGCTACGCCGCGGCGAGCCCGTGCTGCGCCGCCAGCGCTTCTTTCGCGGCCAGGAGATTTACGGCTCGGGACGCAAGGACATCGGCTGGTTCCTCCCCACCGGGGGCGAGTTCAGCGACACGGAGTGGTTCGACGAGACCCAGCGCTCGCTGGGCATGATCCTCAACGGTGACGAGATCCCGGACAGGGACAGCCGCGGCCAGCGCATCCGGGGCGACACGCTGATGGTGCTGCTCCACGCGGGCGACAGCGACATCGAATGGGTTGTCCCCTCCGGCTGGGGTGACCGCTGGCAGCTGCTGGTGCACACCGCCAACCACGACATCCCTGACGCACCAGCCGAGTTCGCGCCCAAGGACGGCATCCCGATGCCGCCGCGCTCACTGGCGGTGCTGAAGCGCCTGGGCTGAGATCCTCTTCCACTCGCCGAAGTCGGCCAGCGTCGCCACGGCCATGACCCTCGCGGCGCGGTGCAGCCAGTCGGCGGGCCGGGTGCCCAGGTCGGCAAGCACCTCGGCCACCCGCCGCGGCGACGCCCCCAAGTGCAGGTTGGCAGTCTCGGCGCCCATGGCCCGCAGCAGCTCCACCTGGCCACTTTTGGTCCGCACTGTCATGAACTCGATTCGGCTGCAATCCGGGGCCAGGCGTCGCACAAGCCACTCCCCGCGGGGCAGCAGCAGCGGATCGGGGCAGCGCACCGCGCCGCGCAGCAGCACGTCGTAGTGCAGCGGCGCCGGCCCCCTGGCGCCGGCCGCCCAGGCACAGGCCGACGGCGCCATGCGCTTGGCCTCACGGGCCACCAGCCCGCCGTCGTGCGCTCCCCAAGCCACGATGCGCGGGTGGCCGAGGCTGCCCAGCCCGGCCCGGCGGTGGGCGAGAACGAATGCGCTGCCGTGGGGCATCGTCTCGGCCAGGAGCGTCGCCGCGGTCCGTGGCGGGCGAACGGCCTTGGGCAGAGCGCGGAACCGCGTCCAGAAGGCGACCGGGTCCCGCAGCTCTGACTCCGCCTCGTCGCGCAGCACCCGGTGCTCCTCGGCGAGCACAAATGGGCGGCCACGGCGGCGGAGGTGGTCGGTATACCCCTCGAGCACCGCTGACGCGGCCCGGCGTGCCGTGATCCGGATGCTGCCCCCGTCGATGGCCAGGCGCACCGAGGTCATAAGGCGCACCAGGTCGTTGGTGTAGGGCAGGGACCAGGCCTCGTCGACGTCGTTGACCCCCCAGATCAGCCGGCCTTCAGCGTCGCGCCAGGTCCCGAAGTTCTCGATGTGCAGGTCGCCCACCGAGAGCACCTGCGGCGCCTGCCTCAGCTCCGGGCAGCGCACCGGGAACACCTGCGCCCAGCGGTAGAAGGTCGAGCGCAAAAAGGGAAACGACCCCACCGTCATCTGCTCGTGCTTGAAGGCCAGGTCCGCCGTCACGATGGCGATGCGCCGCCCCAGCCATGCCTCATACGACGCGGTCGCCTCCCCGATGGAGGGAAGCGAGGCGGCTGCGGCCTGTGGTGCCACGGTGGCCGAACCCTAGCAGGCCTCGGCGGGCGGCATGATGCGCGCCATGTTTGCAACGCTCACCGTACTGGTGCTGGCAGGGCTCGCCGGCCCGCTCATCGGCATCGGACGGCGCGGCCTGGAACCCGTGGTGGTTGGTGAGCTGGCGGGCGGCATCATCCTGGGGCGCACGGGCTTCGGCCTGATCGATGCGGCCCAGCAGCCGCTCCCTGTATTCAGTGCGCTCGGCTTCGCCATGCTCATGTTCACCGCCGGCACCCACGTCGACATCGGCTCGCCGGCGATCCGCCAGGGGTTCCGCCATGGCCTGCTCACCTTCGCCGTCACCGCGGCGCTGGCGGTCCCGGCCGGGCTGGGCATCGCCGCGCTCCTTGGAGGGACGGTGCCCGCGCTCCTCGTCGTGCTCATCGCCGGCAGCTCGGCAGCGATCGCCTTCCCCATCATCGACGAGCACGGCCTGAGCGGCCCGGCGGTGGCCCGGCTCCTGGCCTGGGTCGCCGTCGCCGACTCCCTCACGGTGATCGTCATGCCACTGACGCTGTCGGCGTCGCGCAACGTCGGCCTGGCCATCGGCGGCGACGCGGCCATCGTCGCGGCCGCGGCATTGGTCCTCCTGGCGGCGGCGCGGCTGCGCCATCTCGCTGCGCAGCGGCGGCTGGTGGAGGAGTCGCGGAACAGGGGCTGGGCGTACCAGGTGCGCCTCACGCTGGTGCTGCTGCTGGGTCTGTCGGCGATCGCCGAGCGCACCGGGGCCAGCACGCTCGTCGCCGGGTTCGCGGCCGGCGTGGTGGCGGCGCGGCTCAGAGAGCCCGGCCGGCTGGTGGTGCAGTTCACAGGAGTGGCCAACGGCTTCTTCGTGCCGCTGTTCTTCGTGCTGCTCGGCGACGAGCTGAACCTGCGCGCCCTGGTCACCGAACCCTCGCGCATCGTCCTCGCGGTGCTCCTGGCCCTGGCGGCGGTGCTCACCCACACCATCGCCGCGGTGCTCACCGGCCGGCGCCACGCGGTGCCGATCGGGCTTGCGGCCTCAGCCCAGCTGGGGCTTCCGGCGGCAGCGGCCAGCCTGGGCCTGGCCACCGGAGCGATGGACGCCGCGACTGCCGCCGCAGTGGTCGCCGCCGGCGTCCTCACCCTTGCGCCGGCGACGGTCGGCGCCCTGCTCCTGGCGCGCGGCGAGCCCAGCCCGGCTTCAGACGGAGACCACGGCGGAGCGAGCCAGCCTGGTCCCTGAGGTGTCGAGGGCTTCGACTGCGAAGCTGCCCGATCCTGCCTTCACCGGGATGGCCGTCTCGAAGCCGCTGCGCGCCACAGTCGTGAGCGGTTGCATCTGCCGCGCGCTGCCGCCGCCGACCACCCGCCAGTGGCTGGCGCGGGTCGCGCCGTTCCAGCTCGCGTAGACGGTGGTGCCGCCGAACGCGTTGGGCTCGACAGCAATGTCCGGCACCGTCTTGGGCAGCCCCACCCAGGGGAAACGCCGCGCCCGGTACGACTGCACCTGGCTGACGAATTCTGCATCGAAGAGCAGGGT
>JAFAJR010000042.1 GCA_019236085.1 Candidatus Dormiibacterota bacterium | reverse complement strand
GATGCAGCGGCGCGGACAGCGTCCTCGCCGGCTCCCGCAGCCTCCCACTCCTCGCGGGGAACGCCCCGCATGATCGAGCCGGGGAGCTCCTCGGCGACGAATGCAGCCAGACCGGCCGGGAGCTCTCGAAGCGCCAGCTCGGCGGCGCGGCTCAAAGCCTCGAGGGAGCGACGGCTGCGCACGCACCACAGCAGGCGTGACAGGGACACAGTTGTGGCCACACGTGGCGTCAACTGGCGGTCCACCGAGGCCACGTAGCGGGCGATGATCGCCGGTGTCTCGCTCGGAGCGCGCAGCACCGCATGGTGCAGCGGCGCCAGGGGCAGTGTGGTGTCGACGCCGCCACCGTGCAGGTGCAGCGCGAATCGCGCTCCGTCGACGTCGACGTCGATGCCCTGGTACCGGGCCTGCAGCTGCAGGCGGAGCCGTTCGGCGAATGCCGAACGATCGCCGCCGGGTGGGTCGCCGCTCAATCCGTCGCCCGCGCGAGCCGTCTGCGCAGCGCTGTGACAAGCGCAGGGTCGCCGTCGGTGCGCAGCCGGTCGAGCGGGCCGCGACCCCACAGCCAGGCGAAGACATCGGCAGGTTCGCCCTGCACCGTTGCGTCAGCGCCGATATTCTCGGCCATGGACGGCGAGTCCTCTGCCAGCCGGACCCACCATTCGCCGCCGGCGCTGGCAATGCGTACCGAGCCCCACGGGCCTTCTGCGTCGGGTTCGATGTTGCGATAGCAGAGGAAGCAGCGCAGCACTTCGTCGATGCCCTCGGACGCTACGTCGTGAGCTACGCCGGTAGTTTCACCGAACGGCGACTCCACGTCCATGCGATGCACGACCGTTTCGAGCATCATGCGGTGCAACCAGAAGCCGACAGTCTGGTCGGGCTCGTACCACGTGAATGTTGTCTGCCCGAGATCACGCGACGTGATCTCGGCGATCAGCCCCTCCAGCGCCGCGCCGTACCAGAGCACGACGTCCTCGCCGGGGGCCGGCTCCCGGGGCCATTCCCCGTCGAGCGCCCGGCGGCCGAGCCGCATGCAGGCGATCTTGTGCGTGTACACCGAACCCGTGTGCCGCATCACCTCGCGCACATCCCAACCGGGACAGGCCGGGACGGCACGGGTCAGATCGCGTGGAGCCAGCAACATCATCCGCGCCCCGTCGGCGCGCAGCTGATCGACGGCGCGAACCATCGACGGGAGCTCAGGCAGCGGAGCGCCGCTTCTGGTTGACATAGTCCACCAGCACGTAGTCGCCCAGCCGGTCCGGGCTGATGAAGAATGCGCGACCCCGGTTGAGCCGCGTCATCTGGTTGACGAACTGCACCAGGTGGTGGTTGGACTCGAGCATGAAGGTGTTGATGACGATGTGCTCGCGAGTGCAGCGACGCACCTCGAGCAGGGTCTTGAAGAATGTCTCCGGCAGCGGTGGGTAGAAGAACACGGGCCGCCCGTTCTCGATGTGGGCGGTCGGCTCGCCGTCGCTCACGATGATGATCTGCTTGTTCTCTCCGGGGTCCCGTGCCAGCAGCCGCCGCGCCAGCATCAGGCCGTGCTGCATGTTGGTGCCGTACACGTACTCGTTCACCGACAGGTGCGGCAGCGCACTGGGCGGTATCTCGCGCGCCAGGTCACTGAAGCCGATGATGTGCAGCGTGTCGCGCGGATAGCTGGTGCGGATCAGGGAGTCGAGCGCCAGCGCCATCTTTTTGGCGGCGTAGAAGTAGCCGCGCAGCGGCATGCTTCGGCTCATGTCGAGCATGAGCACTGTCGCGGAGCGTGTCAGCGCATCGCTGCGATGGATGGCGAAGTCCTGCGGCGACAACCGCGGAAGAGGGTTGCTCGAAGGGGGAACCCATTCCCCCTTCGTCTTTCTCTGAATAGCGTTCATCAGCGTCTCCTTGACATCGAGGTCGAAGACGTCGCCGAACTCGTACGGCTTTGTCTCGTCGGCGCGCTCCCCTGCGACGCCGCGGCGCGCCACCGGGTGGTCGCCGAGCCGGTCGCGCTGCAGCCTGGCGAACAGGTCGCCCAACGCCTTCTGTCCGATGCGGCGCATGCCTCGGGCTGTGAGTCGCATCCCTTCGGAATCGCTCTCGACGAGTCCGCGGCGCTCCAGCTCCTCGGTCATGCGCTGCACCCGGTCAAGGTCACGCGCCGCGTCGTCACCCAGCAGCTCGCGCAGCGCGTCGCTGGTTGTGCTGTCGAGCTGCTCGCCGCGATACACGCCGCGCAACGCACGCTCCAGCTCTTCGATGGACTGCAGGCTGTCCATCAAGCGCATCGCCTCTTCCAGCGGCACCTGCTCGCTGCCCAGGAACTGGTAGCGCGCACCCAGCCTGCCACGGTCCGACAGCAGTTCGAGGCCGCCCATGAGCTCGGCGAGCGACGCTTGCAGCTCCGGGTCGCCGAAGGTGGCTGCCATCACGTCGGTGAGCTGCTGGCGCATCTCCGGCGAGAGCGACTGCATGAGCGAGTCCATGCGCGCCATCTGCCGGGCCAGCTGCTGCAGGAACTCGTCGAAGGTCGCCGGTGCATCGGGGAAGAACTGTCCCCACCTCTGCAGGAACTGCTCGTAGTTGTGCTGCAGCTGCGCCTCGGGCACACCCTCGAGGCGCTGCCGCACGAGGGCGTTGAGGTCCTGCACCATGGCGCGCAGGGCGCCGACCTCCTGCTGCGACATCGACTGCATCTGCTGCGTCAGCTGCTTGAAGTACGTGTCGACGACGCCCTTCTTGATCTCCTCGAGCAGACGCTGAAACGTTGCTTCGGCGCCCGGGTCCATGAACTCGTAGCCCTGAAGCTCACGAATCGCCCCTGCCGGATCGCGCGGCAGCTGCTCGAGCTGTGATTTGCGCGCTTGCGCAACACGCTCGAGGATGCGTTGCGCAGACTCGTCCTTCGCGTTCTGCAGCCGCTCGTCGATGCCGGCGCGCTCCTGGCGCAGGACGTTGTCGA
>JAFAJR010000318.1 GCA_019236085.1 Candidatus Dormiibacterota bacterium | reverse complement strand
CTTCCCGGCCCACGGCGCGGCCAACCCGGACGTGGCCAACGAGGTCTACCTCCTCTACCTGGCGCAGCCGCTGGTGGCCATCATGCTGGCCGGGCTGGTGTTGCGCGAGCGGCGGCACCGCAGCTACTGGCCGCTGGCGTTGCTGGCGCTCGCCGGCGTGTATCTCATCGTCTTCCAGGACGACGCCACCGCCCCGTTCTCGGCGTTGCCACATGGCCGCATCGAGGCGGCGCTGCTGGTGCTGAGCGCCGTCGCGCTGTGGGGATCGGGAACGGTGCTGGGCCGCTACGCGCTGCGCGCCGTCAGCCCGATGCACACCGCCACGCTGCGGTTCGTGATCGCATTGCCGGTCCTGCTGGTGCTGCTGTTGATCGACCGCGGCAGCGCGGCGTTCAGCGGCTACGCGGCGTCACAGCTTCCCAGCCTCCTGGGCATCGCGCTCATCCCCGGCGTCATCGCAATGCTCCTCTACTACCGGGCGCTGCGGGGTACCCCGGCGTCGCCGGCGACCATCGCCGAGCTGGCCTACCCGGCGGCGTTGTTCCTGGCCTTCTCGCTGCCGGAGCCGGTGGGGCTGGGAACGCCGCTGCACCCCGTGGCGATCGTGGGCACTGCATGCCTCGTGGTTGCTGTCACTTCGCTCACGATGCTGCGCACCCGGGCAGTTGCCCTTCCCCGGGGGCGCCAGGCGCAGCCCGCACCGGCCTCACCATGAGCGCGACCACTGACCTCGTCATCGCGGTGTTGATCAAGGACTTCGTCACCGCCAAGAGCCGGCTCGCCCCGTCGCTCAGCGCACACGAGAGAGAGCGGCTCGCCAGGCTGACCGCGCGCCGAGCGGTGCGGGCCGCCGCCGCCGTGGCGCCGGCGGTGGCGGTGTGCGGCTCCGCCGAGGCTGCCCGGCTGGCCGCAACCTGCGGCGCCGAGGCGATCGTCGAAGCCAAGCCGGATGGACAGAACCGGGCGGCACAGGTGGCCATCGATGCGGCGCTGCGCCGCGGCGCACTGGCGGTGCTGCTGCTGAGCTCGGACCTTCCGGGTGTGACAGCTGTCGCCATCCGTCGCCTGCTCCGCGCCGCAGGTGACGGCCTCGAGCCTTTGGCGGTGGCCGCCCGCGCCGCTGGGCGGCAGGGCACCAATGCATTGCTGCTCCGCCCGCCGCAGGATTTCGCCCTGCATTTCGGCCAGGGTTCGTTGCAGCTCTTCGCCGCGGAGGCCTCACGCCGCGGCCGCCGCTTCGTGGTGCACGACGACCCCGCGCTGGCACTCGACCTCGACGAACCCGGCGACCTGGTTGCCTGGCGCGAGCAGCGGCGCAGCGCGTGACCCTGTCGGTGCTCCCCGTGACGGGGTTGCCGGAGGTGCGGCGCGGCGACGACATCGCTGAGCTGATCAGCGAGCAGACGGCGTTGCAGGACGGCGATGTCGTGGTGGTGGCGCAGAAGATCGTGTCCAAGTCCGAGGGCCGGGTGCGCGACCTTGCAACTGTGGAGGTGTCCGATGCTGCAGCCTCGCTGGCGGCGCGTTTGGACAGAGATCCGCGGTTCATCGCCGCGGTCCTCGATGAGTCGATCCGCGTGGTGCGCGATGAGCGCGTCCTGATCACGCAAACACGGCAAGGATTCGTCTGCGCCAACGCCGGTGTGGACCGCTCCAACACGGGGAGACCCGGCGCGGTGACGCTGCTGCCGGAGGATTGCGACGCGTCGGCGGTATCCCTGCGCCGGCGGCTGCACGAGCTCACGCAGGTTTCGGTCGGAGTTGTCATCAGCGACACGTTCGGCCGCCCTTGGCGCAACGGCATCTGCAACGTCGCACTCGGTGTCGCCGGCATGGCCGCGCTGATAGACCACCGCGGGGAGAGCGACGATGACGGCCGCCCGCTGGAGACGACAGTGGTGGCCCTGGCCGACGAGGTGGCCGCGGCAGCGGGTCTGGTGATGGGCAAGACGGAGCGAGTCCCAGCAGCGGTCGTGCGAGGACTGGGTGACGGCGTTCGCGGTGACGGCCGAGGCAGCGACCTGGTCCGCCCCGCGAATCTCGACCTCTTCCGGTGAACATCGTCCTGCTCGCCGGCGGAACAGGCGGGGCGAGGCTGGCACGCGGGATGGCTGCATCGCTCGACCCGCGGCTGCTCACGGTGGTCACCAACACCGCCGACGACGACACCTTCTTCGGATTGCGTGTCTCACCGGACACGGATTCCGTGCTGTATCACCTGGCGGGCTGCTTCAACGAGTCGCGTGGCTTCGGGGTGGCCGGCGACACGTTCCACGCACTCGGCATGCTGCAGCGTCTCGGGGAGACGGCGTGGTTTCAGCTCGGCGACCGTGACATCGCTCTGCAGCTGCAGCGCGAACAGCTTCGCCGCAACGGGATGAGCCTCAGCCAAGCGGTGGGCGAGCTGGCGCAACGCCTGGGCATCCGCTGCCTGGTGGCGCCGATGAGCGACGACACCGTGAGCACACGCATCGCCACGCATTCCGCGGAGCTGCGCTTCCAGGAATGGTTCGTGCGCGAACGAACCCTGCCCGAAGTGCGCGGCATCCGTTTCGAGGGCATCGAGACAGCCCGGCCATCACCCGCGGCGATGAGGGCCGTTGCCGAGGCGGACCTCGTCGTGGTCGCACCCTCCAACCCGCTGATCAGCATCGATCCCATCCTCGCCGTGCTCGGGCCGCTGCCCACGGCCATTCCGGTTGTGGCCGTATCGCCGATCGTCGCGGGCCGCGCGCTCAAGGGTCCGCTGGTACGCATGCTGCAGCAATTGGGTCGCGACCCCAGCGCAGCAGGCATCGCGCGGCACTACAGCGGCGTGGCGACGGACTTCGTGCTCCACACCACTGACGCCGGGGACGCCGAGACGGTTGCATCACACGGACTGCGTCCGCACATCCTCGACACCGTGATGGGCGGTCCTGCAGCCGAGGCACGGCTCGCGACGGCACTCCTCGGCCTGTTCTCGCCGGCGACGGCATGAACGTGCGCATCGGCTACAAGGCGTCGGCGGAACAGTTCGGGCCTGTCGACCTGCTGCGCTTCGCCGAGCTCGCCGACGAGCTCGGCTTCGACAGCGTGGCCATCTCCGACCATCTGCAGCCCTGGACGCACCACGGCGGCCACGCGCCGTACTCGCTGAGCTGGCTCGGCGCAGCAGCGCAACGTACGAAGCGAGTCACGCTCGGCACCAGCGTGCTGACGCCGACCTTTCGACACCATCCGGCGGTGGTTGCCCAGGCGGCTGCAACGCTTGCCTGCTTGACGCCGCAACGCATCTGGCTCGGGGTGGGCAGCGGCGAGTCGCTGAACGAGTCGACGCTCGGCGTGGTGTGGCCTGACAGCGCGGAGCGCTTTGCGCGCTTGAAAGAGGCAGTCGAATTGATGCAGCGGCTGTGGACCGAGGAGCGCGTTAGCTTCGACGGACGCTTCTACAGCACCAGGCACGCCACGCTGTACGACCGTCCGCCGCAGCCGGTGCCGCTGCTCATCGCGGCTGCCGGACCATCGGCCGCACGTCTCGCCGGGCGCGTCGCCGACGGGATGATCTGCACCAGCGGCAAGGACATGGCGCTGTACCGTGACACGTTGCTCCCGGCGTTCCGCGACGGCGCAGCGCGAACAGGCCGCGACGCCGGGTCGTTGCAGCTGGCGATCGAGATCAAGCTGTCGTTCGACAGCGACCCGCGGCGTGCGCTTGCTGACACACGCAACTGGGCGGCGCTGGCGCTGTCACCGGAGCAGAAGCGCGATGTCGACGACCCGCTGGAGATGGAGCGGCTGGCGGCGGATTTGCCGGACGAGGTCGTCGGCAGTCACTGGATCATTGCAGACGATGCGGACACGGTTGTGGCCGGGCTCCAGCCGTACGTGGAGTTGGGCTTCACGCACCTGATCTTTCACGCTCCCGGCACACACCAGGAACGCTTCCTGCAACTGTTCGCGAGCCAGGTGATGCCGCTGCTGCGCGGACTGTCAGCCTGAGCGCGCCGGGCCGCTGCGCTCGACGGTGATGCGCAGCAGCACGCGCTGTTCGCGCTGCATCGCCGCGCGGTAGTCGTCCCAGTCGGGGTGCTCACCGGAGGCGCGACGGTAGTAATCGACGAGCGGCTCCATCGCCTCGGGCAGTGAGACGAGCTCCACCGGCCCTTCGACCACGTGCCATTCACCGAAGAATCGTTGCGACAGGGCGCACAGGGCTGCGCGGGGAGTGCGGCGCAGGTTGCGAACCTTCATCGACGCCTCCCTCGTGCTGATGACCACGCGGTTCTCGGCGTCGACTGTGGCAAGCACCGGTGACATCTGCGCGCCGCCATCCCTGCGCTGGGTGGAGAGCACGCCGCGGCGGTGCTCGCTGATGAATTGGAGCGCCTCGTCGTGGTCGCTCATGCCGTGTCCTCCCGTCGCAGTGACGCCATGTCGATGACGAAACGGTACCGCACGTCACTGCGGATAGTCCGTTCGAAGGCTTCGTTGACAGCGTCGATGCTAATGAGCTCCACATCGGCGGTGATGCCATGCGCTGCGCAGAATTCCAGCATCTCCTGGGTTTCGCCGATGCCGCCGATCTGGGAACCTGCGATGCGGCGTCGCCAGTTCACCAGCAGCATCGGGTTGAGCGGTGCCGGGTCCGGCAGACCCACCTGCACCATGATGCCGTCGCGTCGCAGCATCCGCAGGTACGGTTCGTAGGGGTGTGCTGCGGCGATGGTGTCGATGATGAAGTCGAAGCGTCGTCTGTGCGCCTCCAGCGCCGCGGCGTCGGTGGTGATGACGACGTCGCCGGCGCCCAGCGCACGGGCTGTGTCGATCTTCCCCGGCGAGCGGCTGAGGACGGTTACCTCCGCACCCATTGCGGCCAGGAACTTGACAGCAAGGTGCCCGAGGCCGCCCAGACCCACCACCGCGGCGCGCTCTCCGTTGCTGACGCCGAAGTGCCGTATCGGTGAGTACGTCGTGATGCCTGCGCAGAACAGCGGCGCCGCACCCGCGGAGTCCATGCCGTCGGGGACCCGCAGCACGTACCGCCGGTCGACGACGATGCGTTCCGAGTAGCCGCCGTAGGTCGGGGTGACGCCGTCCTGCTCGCGGCCGTTGTACGTCGGTGACATGCCGCGCTCGCAGTACTGCTCCAGCCCTGCCAGGCAGGCGTCGCAGCTGCGGCAGGAGTCGACGAACACGCCGACGCCGGCGCGGTCGCCCGGCTGCCACCCCGTCACCGCGTCGCCGAAGGCTGCGACGATGCCCACGATCTCGTGGCCCGGCACCATGGGATACAGCGAGTCGTGCCATTCGTTGCGCGCCTGATGAATGTCGCTGTGGCACACGCCGCAGTGCGTGATGTCGATGGCGATGTCGTCGGGCCGCAGCTCGCGCCGCTCGATGGTGAACGGCGCGAGCGGCGTGTCAGCGGCCTGGGCGGCGTAGGCCCGAACCGTGGTCGCGACCGTCACCGCGGCTCGAGCACCACGACCGGTATGTCGCGGCTGGTGCGGGTCTGGTACGTGTCGTAATCCGGCCACTCGCCGGTCATGATCCGCCACAGCTCCGGCTTCTCGTCAGCCGTCGCGGTCCGTGCTCGCACCGCACGAACCTCGTCCTTTACCTGCACCGTCACTTCGGGATCCGCGTTGAGGTTGAGATACCAGGCGGGCGGCGTGGGCGCGCCACCCTTGGAAGCGACCAGCAGAAGGTCGTCGCCATGCACTCCGTAGATCAGCGGTGTCTGCCGCGCTTCGCCGCTGCGCCGTCCCCTTGTGGTGAGGATGAGCACGTGCGAGCCGTTGCGCCAGACGTGTCCCTCCTCGCCGTCGGTTGCCAGATAGCGATCCACGTGTTTCTTGCCGAACAGCATTCCGCTCTCCTCAGTGACCGGCTGTCTGCAGCGCCGCCTCCGGCGCCGATTCTGGCGCACCAGGCGCAGCGTCGTGACCCAGCCCCTCGGCAGCCGCAAGCTGGGCGTGAGCCCTGGTGCGCAGCGGGATCTCGCGCAAGAACAGCGTCAGCACGAAAGCCGCGGCCAGCACCGGGACTGAGCTCAGGAACACCACGTGCAGCGACTGCGACACCGACAGCACCAGCCCGTGGTGGATGGCTGCAGGAAGGTGCTGCAGCGCGGCCGGATTGCCTTGCAGCGACGTGGGGTTGATGCCGTGCTGCAGCGCCGACGCCGGGAGGTTGCGCATCAGGTTGGTCGCCAGCTGATTGCTGAATACGGCGCCGAAGATCGCCACGCCGAAGGAGGCGCCGATGGAGCGCAGGAAGGTGGCTGAGCTGGTGGCCACGCCGAGGTCGCGGTGCTCCACAGCGTTCTGGACGGCGATGACCAGAACCTGCATGACGCAGCCGAGGCCGAGACCCAGCACCACCATGTACGCGGAGATGAAAAATCGCGAGGTCGAGGGGGCGATCGTCGACAGCAGGAACAGCCCCAGCGCCGACAG
>JAFAJR010000130.1 GCA_019236085.1 Candidatus Dormiibacterota bacterium | reverse complement strand
TGCAGACCACCGCGCGCCGCGACGGCGGCGATTTCGTCATCGACGGGGTGAAATGGCTGATCACTGGGGCGATGGGTGCTGCGGTCGCGATCATCATGGCGAAGAACGACAGTGACCCGTTGGGGCCGGCCGGGGCGACGATGTTTCTCGTCCCAATGAACGCGCCAGGGATCCGCATCGAGCGCGTGCTCGACACGCTGGACCGGTTCATGGCCGGCGGCCACGCGGTGGTCCGGCTCGGCGGGGTGCGGGTGCCCGAAAGTACCGTGCTGGGGGAGGTTGGCGCCGGCTTTCGCTATGCCCAGGTGCGGCTAGCCCCAGCTCGCCTGACCCACTGCATGCGCTGGCTGGGTGCCGCGCGCCGCGCGCACGACATCGCCACCGACTACGCCCGGCGCCGCACCGCCTTCGGCAAGCCGCTGGGCGAGCACGAGGGGGTGGGCTTTATGCTCGCCGACAACGAGATGGACATTCACATCAGCCGTCTGGTGATTTGGCAGACCGCCTGGGTGCTCGACCAGGGCCGGCGCGGCACGCACGAGTCGAGCATGGCCAAGGTCATCTGCTCGGAGGCGATCTGGCGGGTCGTCGACCGCAGCATGCAGGTCCTGGGCGGGCTCGGCATCACCGACGACACGATCGTCGCCCGCATCTTCCGCGACGTGCGCCCGTTCCGCATCTATGACGGCCCCTCAGAGGTGCACCGCTGGTCCATAGCCCGCCGCATTCTGCGGGCGGGGACGGCAACCTGACGGCGATCCGGCCCGTACTCTCGCCAGAATATCTGGGATCAGGATGCCGCAGAACCCGCTGTTGCCGCCGTCTGAGGCGTCTCCGCTCCGTCGCCGGGACCAAACCGTGCCTGGTGTCGCGCTATCATGACGTCGCGCGCCGGTGCGGCTCGGTAATGACCAAGGCGGCGCCGCGTTGGGCGGTACAAAGCCGGGGGCAACGTCAGATGACGCCTTCCTCGGCCAGTTGCTCGACTTCACTCGGGCTGCGGCCGAGCAGTTCGGTCAATACCCACATATTATCTTCGCCGTAGCAGGGCGCGCCGCGGTTGGTGATGCCGCCAATGTAGACCGGTGTGGCGCTGAGTTTCATCGGTAGCTCATAGATCGGCCAGGTGCCGATCTTGGTGCCGGTGACCTCGGTCAGCCATTTGAGGTGGCGTAGCTGCGGATCGGTGTCAACCCGGTCTTCGGCGTTCTGGCAGACCCCAGCCGGCACCCCGGCGCGCTGCAATTCCAGCATGCAGTCATAGCGTTCCTGGGTGCGCGTCCACGCCTCGACCTCCGCATCGAGGGCATCCTGGTGCAGCAGCCTGCGTTCCAGTGTGTCGAAGCGCGGATCATCGAGCCATTCGCCGTGCCCAGCAACCTGCGCCAATGCCCGCCATTCTTCATCAATGAAACAGGCAATAGCGATCCAGTGGTCCTTGCCATAACACTGATAGGCGCCGTGCGGTGCCGCCGGCTTGTATGGCGAGCGATTGCCGTAGCGCCGCCACTGCCGCTCATTGGCCGACCAGTCGAGGATTGTCGTCCCAGTCAGGAATATTCCCGACTCGCATTGCGAGGCGTCGATCCACTGACCCTCGCCGGTGCGCTCGCGATGGTAAATGGCGCCGAGCAATGCCAGCGCATAGCCGTAGGCTCCCATCCAATCGAGGTAGGAATAGCCCCACCCCACCGGCATCGCCGGCTCGGGCAGGCCCGACATGTCGCCCTGCCCGCCAAACGCCGCGGCGACCGGACCGACGGTGCGCATGCGCCCGTAGGTGCCGTGCGCCCCCATGCCGGATTGCTGGATATAGATGACATCCGGCCGGATCGACTTCAGCACGTCATAACCGAGCCCCAGCCGCTGCAATACGCCGGGCGAGAACCCCTCGGCGACGACGTCGGAGATGAGCACGAGGTCCTTGGCGATCTGCAGTCCCTTCGGGTGGCGGATGTTCAAGGAGATGCCGCGTTTGCCGGCGTTCTTGTTGTTGAACTGCCCGCCCATGTCGGGATCACGCACGCTGGGCAGTGGCCCGGTCGCCGCGTCGCGTGCGGCGCGGCCGCCAACCGGTGCCATCGCCGCGAGCCGCGTGTCCGGGTTGTCCTTCC
>JAFAJR010000121.1 GCA_019236085.1 Candidatus Dormiibacterota bacterium | reverse complement strand
AGCAGACCACGCTCAACCGCCGAGAGAGGCGAACCGTCCTCCGAGTGACGGGATGTTGGAGCTCACCAGCCGCTCGAGACCACCCCACGCTGCCTCGTCCATTCCGTACACGTGCACGTCCCAGAAGCGCCCGGCGACGTAGGCGTGCTCCCGCATCGTGGCCTGCACCGGAATGTGTGCACGCTCGAGGATGCGCCGCATTGTGGTGTTGCAATCGAGCACCTCGTGGTGGATCACCCGGACGCCACGGCCGAAGAGGAACGGCCCGGCGATGGTGTATGCCTCCATGGCGACTCCCCTTCGGGCGCGGTGCGGGTCGAAGAACAGCGTGACGTTGACCACGCGGTCGTAGCCGGGCAGCGCCCGGGCGTCGACGACGCCGACCACGTCACCGTCGCGCGAACGCGCCACCAGCGTCAGGTCGAGCGGGTGCAAGTATGCGGGCCGCTTCGCCATTCCGCCCATCACCGCCATGCTACTGCGCACACGGTCAAGCCGAGCCACGTGTGGGACATGTTCCTCGCCGTACGGCTCGAGCGACAGCGAAACGCCCGCGAGTGCCGGATGAGCCGTCACGTGCTGCCGTGTGGGACGAGGCTCAAATCCGGGGCGAATTCTGCGCTCCAGGCATCGAAATCCGAGCGCAGCATGCCGAGCACAGCCACATCACGCGGCTCACCTGCCACCAGCACGTGTCCTGCCATGGTTCCCTCATCGCGAAATCCCACAGCAGCCATCATCTCGCGGTACCGGTCACTCGCCTCGACGACCGGCACCTGCAGGTACAGCCGGTGCAGCGGCAGCGACCAGAACACATGGCGGACGAACGCCGCGAGCCCGCGGTGCACGTGCTCGCCGTCATCGAACACCGCGAAGAAATAGGCGGTGAGGTTGCGCACATTGCCCATGGTGGGCGAGGCCACGGCGACGATGCGATTGTCCTTGACCACCATCATGGGCAGCGCAAGGGGGCGCGTGTCCAGGATGCCCAGAAGCTGCACGATCTGCTCGGGGGTTGCCGGCACGTCCACTGACGCCGCATTCCATGGGCGCCGGTGCAACTCGATGATCGCGCCGGCGTTTTTCGCAGACAGCGGCTGCAAGCTGAAACCCTCGAACTCGAGCATCGCCGGAGGCGCGGTGACGGAGCCGCGACGCAGGGGTTGCCGGCTCATTCCGGGCATACACTGAGATCCATGACTGTGGGCGACATTGGGCGGATCATGCTCGTCGCGGCGGTGGTGCTCGCCTGCGCGGGGGGCATCTTCCTGTTGCTGTCGCGCCTGGGTGTGGTCCGGCTGCCGGGTGACATCAGCGTGCGGACCGGCGGTGTCAGCATCGCCTTTCCCATCGTCACGTGCATCCTCCTCAGCGTCGCCCTCACGATCGTCCTCAACATCATCCTGTCACTGCGGCGCTGACGCCGGACGCGAAAACGGAGGCCGCGGCGCCAGCCGCGACCTCCGCAGTGCTCAGTGCGGCTACTGGAAGTACGCCGTGATGTCGAGGAAGACATCCACCGTCTTCCCGGCAACTGGCTCCGATACGAAAATGCTGATGGTTCCGTCGGTTCCGAGCCCGCAGATGAAACTGTTGAAGAAGGCTTGTCCGTTAGGCACGAAATCAAGCGTCGACGTTCCCGGCCTTGGTGCTCCACCGGGGAACACCGTCAGGAAGCCGGTGTAGTTCTGATCGATGCAGCTGACGTTGCCCGCCACTCCGATCGCGGTGGAGGGTATGCCGGAAACACCGGCAGTCGAACCGCGCGGCGCGATCTGCAGCGTGAGCGTCTCGCCGCTGGTCAGCGGCGTGGTGAGGCGCGTGTCCACCGCGCGGACCGGCTGAAAGACGGACCCGGATCCGTCGGGGTTATCGAACCGAGCGGTGTTTATGCGCTTCCAGAAGTATCCGCCGACGGGATGCGGCGCGGCAGCCTCCACGGCGTCGTACTGCGCCGCCCAGATCTCGCCGTTCTCGGCACGAACGATCTCGTATTCCGCCTCCGGGAAACCGCTGTTCGCGTCGTATATGTAGCCTGTGTAGCCTGGCGCCGCTCCGTTGAGCGGAGCGGAGTCGAAATTGACGTTGTACTGCGACAGCCGGCCGCTGCCGCTGGCTTTGAGGTCGACGCCACCAGGGGCGAACCCCATGACGCCGGTGCCGGAGCCTGAACTGTCGCCCCAGACACCGATGCCCGCTCCCGCCTGTCCGTACACGCCGGCTGAGATGTCGTCAGAGCCGTCGCATGATCCCCACACGCCGGTGCCGTCAGCGGCGTTGCTGGTGCCCGCGACGCCGGTCCCGCTCGTGCTGAGTCCGTACACGCCGTTGCTGGTGCCGCTGACGCCGTAGACGCCGTAGCCGCTGCCACTGTCACCGTACACGCCGTAGCCGCTGTCGCTGTCGCCTTCGACACCGGTGCCACCGTCCACCGCGTTTGCCTTGAGCCCGTCAACTGATGACGGACTGCTGCTCGCCGTGTTGCTGGTGACGATCTGGAGGCCGACGTAGCCGGAGCTGGCGGTGTCATTGACCGCCATGTCGAGCTGCGTAGGCAGGGTCGCATTGTTCGTGACGCTGTCGTTGTTGCCGATGAACAGGGGGTCGCCATTCGCCGCCTTCGCGGTCTTCGGAATCAGCGCCGCAGCACCGGCGGCGCCGATGACCCCCGCGCCGGCGAGGCGCAGCATGTCGCGGCGTGTGGTCGTGCCCTTGCCGTTTGAGCCCCCGCCGGCGATGTGACGCATCGCCGCGGTGAGACGCTTGAGGCTGTCCTGCTGCTCCTCGACCATGCGCTCCAGGCGCTCGATCTTCTGTTCGTCGTTCTCAGGCGCAGATGCCATGGGTGCTCCCTCGTTGTTCGCGGAAGGATGTGCTGTGCTCGTCATGAAGAGCGTCTCGAGTAGGGGCTTTTGGCCGGCTTCATGCGGCGACCCGCAGCGACGGCCTCAGCTCGCGTCATCCCCGCGACCCAGTTATCAGTCGTCGCAGGGTGGTGAGCGTGCGCGAAGTTCACGCGTCGCAGCAGCTGTTCCTTCGTCGCATTAGGCAACCTCGCCGCTCGCGGTGCGGCGAGTGCCTCCTGACCGCGCTGTCCATCTTGTAGCGTCGGCTTGGGCATAGGCGTATCTCCGGGGCCGGGGGATTCGGGGTGGCCGGGAGGATAGCAACACCCCGCCGCTCATCACAACAGGGCGTTCGGTCCTGTGTGAAGCGTTCGCCACAGAGGTCTCGAACGCGTCAGAAGACGGGCGTCTCCCGGTAGGTGCCGAAGACCTCGCGGAGGGACTCAATGATCTCCCCCTCGGTGGCGCCGGCCTTCACGCACTCGAGCATCGCCGGCATGGTGTTCTCGCTGCCGGCTGCGGCTCCGCTCAGCTCGTCCAGCCGGGAGCGCACCGACGTGTTGTCTCGCGTCGCACGCAACGTGCGCACTCTCGACACCTGGTCCCGCTCGATCTCGGGGTCGATGACCAGGATTGGCGGCGGTTGGTCATCAGCTGTCGCCTCGTAGACGTTCACCCCTACGATGACGCGCTCCCCTGATTCCAGTTGCTGCTGGTAGCGAAATGCAGCGTCGGCGATCTCACGCTGAGGATAGCCGTCGTCGATTGCTGCGAGCATGCCGCCGCGTTCGTCGATAGCGGCGAAATACTCTTCCGCCGCCTGTTCCATCCGCGTGGTGAGGTCCTCGATGAACCACGAACCCGCAAGAGGGTCGACCACCGAGGGCACACCCGTCTCGTACGCCAGGATCTGCTGCGTGCGCAGCGCGATCTGCGCCGCCTTCTCGGTGGGCAGCGCCAGCACCTCGTCCATGGAGTTGGTGTGCAGCGAGTTGGTGCCGCCGAGCACCGCTGACATGGCCTCGAAGGCGGTGCGCGCGATGTTGTTCTCGATCTGCTGCGCGGTGAGCGAGCAGCCCGCTGTCTGGGTGTGGAAGCGCAGCTTCAGCGAGCGCTCGTGCTTGGCACCGTAGCGCTCCTTCATGTGCCGCGCCCAGATGCGCCGCGCCGCGCGGTACTTGGCGATCTCCTCGAAGAAGTCGATGTGGGCGTTGAAGAAGAACGACAGTCGCGGCGCGAAGTCGTCAACGTCCAGACCACGCGCAATGCCGGCTTCGACGTAGGCGAAGCCGTCGGCCAGGGTGAACGCCAGCTCCTGTGCTGCGGTGCTGCCCGCCTCGCGGATGTGGTAGCCGCTGATGGAGATGGGATGCCAGCGCGGCACGTGGCGCGTGCAGAACTCCACCACGTCGGTCACCAGCCGCATCGACGGCTGCACCGGGAAGATGAACTCCTTCTGCGCGATGTACTCCTTGAGGATGTCGTTCTGCAGCGTGCCGCCCAGCCGCGCCAGCGGCACTCCCTGCTCCTCGGCCACCGCGAAGTACATCGCCAGCAGGATCGGCGCCGGCGAGTTGATGGTCATCGACGTCGTCACGTCGCCGAGGTCGATGCCGCGGAAGAGGGTGCGCATGTCGTCGAGCGTGTCCACAGCGACGCCGCAGCGGCCGACCTCGCCCAGCGCGTGCGGCGAATCGGAGTCGTGCCCCATGAGGGTGGGCATGTCGAAGGCCACCGACAGCCCGGTCTGGCCTTGCGACAGCAGGAAGCGGTAGCGCGCGTTGGTCTCCGCGGCACTGCCGAAGCCGGCGAACTGGCGCATGGTCCAGACCTTGTCCCGGTACATGGTCCGGTGGACCCCGCGGGTGTAGGGATAGTCGCCGGGGAGACCGAGGTCTCGGTCGACGTCGATCTCAGCGGCGTCCGCGGGCTCGTAGTAGGGCTTGAGCGGCAGGCCCCCCAGCGTGTCGGGCGGAATCGGCGGGGTCCGCGGGCTGTGCGGTGCGTCCGGGGCGCGGCCGACGTGCGACGCCGGCAGCGTCGGCGTCGCAGCCCTATTTTCCTCGGTGGTGCTGCGGTCGATGGTCTGTGCCATGTGCGTGAGCTATGCCCCTGGTGGGTGGCCGTTCAGGATCCGCTCGGCGAGGGCGTAGGGATCGACGTCGCGAAGGTCGCCGTCGAGCGCTGCCCCCATTGTCCCCTGCCGGAGCGCCGTCCGGGCTCGCTCGGCGGCGCGCTCCACGACGATCGCCTCGACCTCTGCCTCGACGCGCCGGCGCCGGCGGGCGTCCAGCTCGCCGTTGTTCGAGATCAGCTCGCGATGCCGCTCGATCTCGCCGGCCAGCTCATCGACGCCGTCGCCCTTAGCCGCTGACGCCATGATCACCGGCGGCGGCCAGGCGTCGTGGGCCTTTGTCTGGCGGACGAGATCGCGGAGGTCACGGTAGACCTTGGCGGCGCCGGGGAGGTCGGCCTTGTTGACAACGAAGATGTCGGCGATCTCCAGGATCCCCGCCTTCAGGATCTGCACGGCGTCGCCCGTCACCGGCGTTGTCACCACGATCGTGGTGTCGGCGATCTGCATGACCTCGAGCTCGCTCTGGCCCACGCCCACGGTCTCCAGCAGCACCCGCTGCCTCCCCGACGCGTCCAGCAGGCGGACGGCCTCGCGAGCCGCCGAGGCCAGGCCCCCCAGGTGGCCGCGTGCGGCCATGCTCCGGATGAAGACCCCGCGGTCGGTGGCGTGGCGCTGCATCCGCACCCGGTCGCCCAGGATCGCCCCGCCGGTGAAGGGGCTCGAGGGGTCCACGGCTATGACGCCCACGGTGTGACCCGCGGTTCGCCAGCGCTGGATCAGCTGATCGGTGAGGGTGCTCTTGCCGCTCCCAGGGGGGCCGGTGATCCCGCTGACCCAGGCGCTGCCGACCCGTCCCCGCACCTGGCGGATCACCTCTTCGACGGCACCGTCGCGGTCCTCGACCATGCGGATGGTCCGGGCCAGGGCCCGGACGTCGCCGTCCAGCAGGCGGGCGGCGAGGTCGGCGTCGGTCATGCGCTCTATTGTCGCGGTCGAGTTCAGCCGGGTCGCGTCATCGAACCGACAGCGCCGTCCTCTTTAATGCTGCCCCGTGAGGAAACGTGCCTCCGCGCGTCCGCGGAGGCGCTGGCGGCGTCGCCTTGTCGCCGGCTTGCTGATAGCCCTCTGCTTCGTCGTGGCAGGGGCCGGCGGGACATTGGCCTACTTCTTCCCGGCCATCGTGACCGCGTTCCAGGTGACCGGGCACACCATCGACCGGTCGAAGGAGAGCGCGGCGCCATCCGAGTCAGCCCACGCCGCCGCGTCTGTGGCGCCCGCCCCCTCGCCCACCAGTGCCGCCCCGGGACAGCCGTTCACGGTGCTGCTGCTGGGTTCGGACAACGACGAGAAGTTCGCCCCAGGCCAGGTGCTGACGCAGTCGATGATCCTCTGCCGCATCAATCCCGCGACCAAGCAGGTGGTCATGCTCTCGCTGTCGCGCGACATGTACGTGCCGCTGTCGACCGGCGGCACGGACAAGATCGACAAGGCCTACCTCTACGGCGGCGCCAGCGCCGCGGTCACCACTGTGGAGAACGACTTCGACGTCCACGTCGACCACTACGCCTGGATCGGCCTGCTGGGTCTCGTCAACCTGATCGACAAGGTGGGCGGCATCGACGTGGTCGCCACCAACCCGGTGCTCGACGATTTCTATCCCGCCGACATCTCGGGCACCAACCCCTACGACTACGAACGGGTGGCGGTGCTGCCCGGACCCCAGCACATGAACGGCATCCAGGCGCTCGAGTACGTGCGCTCCCGCCACGGGGACCTGCGCAGCGACTACGGCCGCTCCCAGCGTCAGCAGGAGGTGCTGCTCGCGCTGCGCGCCAAGGCAAAGCTGCTGGGATTGAGCGACCTGCCTGACATCGCCAACGCGATGGCAAACGACTTCAACACCGACATGTCAATCAGCCAGGTTGCGTCACTACTGCCGCTGGCGAGCAACATCACGCTGGGCAACGTCCAGCAGATCATCCTGCTGCCGCCGTACACCGAGGCGGCACAGGTGGGCAGCCAGGACGTGCTCATCGCCAATTGGAACCTGATCCTTCCGCTGGTGCATCAGTACTTCCCGGCGCAGTGAGCCCGTCCTGATGCGACGGTTCGTCACGGTCCTCGTCCTGCTCGCGCTCATGGGCGCCTTCGCCTTCGGCGTGAACCGCTTTCTGGCCTCCCGGCGCACTGTGATCTCGGCCACGGTGCAGGCACCGACCAAGAGCAAGCCGAAGTTCGCGCTGCCCGGCGTGATGATTGTGGCCCAGGACGGCCAACTCTACCGCTTGCAGGACGGCGAGTTCACCTCGCTCGACCTGCCCACAGATGGTCAGTGGATGCAGCCCGCAGCCGTGCCGGGCCAGCACGCGGTGGTGGCGGTGGAGCGCTTCGCCGCGTACTCTGAGGTGTTCCTCGTTTCCGATTCGGGAACGCTGCTCGGCCAGCTGAGCCACAACAAGACCGGCAGCTCGACGATCCAGTACAACCATTGGATGTTCTGGCCGCGTGTGGCGCAGGACGGGCACACAGTGCTGGTCAGCTACGACGCGCCCAAGTCCATCGACAGCTACGAGATCGATTTCGCGATCTGGAAGGGAGACCTGAGCAGTTCGTTGGTGCAGGAGCAGCTGTCGGATCCCAACGGCTACACGGGTGGCGACACGCAAGCGCAGCCGCTGCCCGACGGGTCGTTCATCTATGCCAAGTACACGATCAACAACGAGGCGTTGCTGTCGCAGATCGCGCTGCAGAAGGGCGCGCACGACGACCCCGCGCTGCTGACATCCACCGACGACGACTGTGGACAGCCCGCGCTGTCACCGGACGGCACGCAGCTGGCGATGATCTGCATCGGCGGCACGAGCGGGCAGAGCTCGCGCCTGGAGGTTGCCTCCTTCAACGGCACGGCGTTGGGCACGCCACGAGTGCTCGTGCAGGACTGTCTCTGCTCGTCGCCCGCATGGGCCCCCGACGGCAGCGGCCTCGTGTACTACAACACGGCGGACGCCACAGGCCACTTCGAGTTGTGGTGGTTGGCCGGCGCGGCCACCGCGGCGCCGAAGCCCACGAAGCTCGTGACGACGTCCGACGACTTCGACGCCACGTCAGCGCCGGCCTGGACTGCGTCGTAAGGGGAATGCTGCAGAACCAGCAGGCTGCGGTGCAGCAGTCCCGTGTGGCGTAAGGGCGCATGCGAAGCGTCCGAGGTCGAGCGCGACAATCGTCAATCGCGCGAGGCCGAGGCGCGTAGCTCTAAGCCCGTCGTCACATGGGACTGCTGCGCCGCAGAGCCTCTCAGCTCTGTCAGTAGAAGACTTGCGCCAGTTCGTACAGGTCGCGCGGCACGCGCCGCTGTTCGGCGACGACATCGGCGATGCGCGCGGTGCTCACGGCGCCGCATTGCACGACCGGCATCATTCCCCAACGCTCCTCCTGCACGAGGTCGTATGCCGCGGCGCCGACGCGTGTCGCCCAGATGCGGTCGTAGGCCGAGGGTGAGCCGCCACGCTGCACGTGACCGAGGACTGTGGCCCGTGTCTCGTGACCGGTGCGCTCCTCGATGACGCGTGCCAGCGTCTCACCCACGGCACGCCTCCCGAGCTGCACATGCCCGAAGGCATCGGTGACGCCGGCCTC
>JAFAJR010000080.1 GCA_019236085.1 Candidatus Dormiibacterota bacterium | reverse complement strand
TCGATGAAGGCGCGCTCTCCGGGTGGACGCGCGGGCCGTCGCAGCACTGGCTCATGGAGGTTCTGGAAACGGTGTGCCGCAAGTTCCGCATCTCGCTGCGCACCACGTGGGACGAGCTGACGGCCCGCGAACAGCGGCTCATCCTCTACGGGCTGCCCAAGGACGAGACGGTGCGGATGCGTTACGTCACGCACAGCGGTGCGACGCGGAGTTTCGACGCCGGGTACGAGGGTGTGATCAACAACCTCGAACGCCGGTACCGCGAGACTGACTCCGATTGGGTGAAGCAGGAGATCGAACGGCTGATGATGCAGAAGCCGTGTCCCGCGTGCAACGGCGGCAGGCTGAAGCCGGAGTACTTGGCGGTGACCGTTGACGGCATGGGCATCATGGACTTCTGCGCCATGAGCGTCGCGCAGGCCCTGCGCCGCGTCGAAATCCTGCGCCTCAGCGAACGCGAGCAGCTCATCGCGCACCAGGTGCTGAAGGAGGTGCGCGAACGCCTCGGCTTCCTGCACGACGTCGGTCTCGACTACCTCACCATCGATCGAGGAGCTACGACCCTCTCCGGTGGCGAGGCGCAGCGCATCCGCCTGGCAACGCAGATCGGCAGCAAGCTGATGGGTGTGCTGTACATCCTCGACGAGCCGTCGATCGGTCTGCACCAGCGCGACAACCACAAGCTCATTCGCACGCTCACCGCGCTGCGTGACATCGGCAACACGCTCATCGTTGTTGAGCACGACGAGGAGACGATCCGCACCGCCGACCACATCGTCGACGTCGGGCCCGGCGCCGGCGAGCACGGCGGCCACGTGGTGGCCACTGGCACCTTGGAGGATGTGCTGGCGGTGCCGGGCAGCCTCACTGCCCAGTTCCTGCGGGGCGACCGCGCCATCCCGGTGCCGCTGATCCGGCGTCCCGGCAACGGCGACTCGCTGGTGGTGCGCGGCGCTCTGGAGAACAACCTCAAGAACATCGACGTGCAGTTCCCGCTGGGGACGTTCATCGCCGTCGCCGGCGTGTCCGGCTCGGGCAAGAGCACGCTGGTCAACGACATCCTGTACCGCCGCCTGGCGCAGTTCCTGTACCGCGCCAAGCAACGGCCGGGCAAACACGCGCGCGTCGAAGGCATGAAGCACATCGACAAGGTGATCGACGTGGACCAGTCGCCGATCGGCCGGACGCCGCGCAGCAACCCGGCGACGTACGTGGGAGTCTTCACCGACATACGCGACCTCTTCGCCAAGCTGCCCGAGGCGCGGGTGCGCGGGTACAAGCCGGGGCGCTTCTCGTTCAACGTCGTCGGCGGGCGATGCGAGGCTTGCTCGGGCGACGGCATGATCAAGATCGAGATGCACTTCCTGCCGGACATCTACGTGCCCTGCGACGTGTGCAAGGGGCGCCGGTACAACCGCGAAGCTCTCGAGGTGAAGTTCCGCGGCAAGAGCATCGCCGACGTGCTCGACATGACGGTTGATGAGGCAGCGGTGCATTTCGAACACCAGCCGCGCATCCTGCGCCGTCTGCGCACGCTGCAGGACGTGGGTCTCGGCTACATCCGTCTGGGACAGCCGGCGACTCAGCTGAGCGGCGGCGAAGCGCAGCGCGTGAAGCTCAGCACTGAGCTGAGCCGGCGCGACACGGGCAGCACGCTGTACATCCTC
This sequence comes from Candidatus Dormiibacterota bacterium, assembly GCA_019236085.1. Lineage (GTDB taxonomy): Bacteria > Chloroflexota > Dormibacteria > Aeolococcales > Aeolococcaceae > JAFAJR01. The sequence continues at coordinate 375 of JAFAJR010000080.1, read as the reverse complement.
GACGAGCCCACCACGGGGCTGCATTTCGCCGACGTCGAGAAGCTGCTGACTGTGCTGCACCGGCTGGTCGACTCCGGCAACACAGTCATCGTCATCGAGCACAACCTCGACGTGCTCAAGACGGCTGACCATCTCATCGACCTGGGACCCGGCGGTGGCGACGCCGGTGGCGAGGTGGTTGCCTCGGTGACGCCGGAAGACGTCGCTGCGACACCGCGAAGCGCCACGGGGGAGTACCTGCGCCGCGTGCTGCGCACGCTGCCGGCGCCGAGCAATGGCGCACCCAAGACTGCACCTCGCGTGCGCATCGCTGCGAAGCGCCGTCGCGTCCCGGTGTCTGCTTGAACGCCTCAGCTGTTGTGCACGTCTGAGCAC
>JAFAJR010000070.1 GCA_019236085.1 Candidatus Dormiibacterota bacterium | reverse complement strand
AGACGCCGAACGTGGTGGTGAACGGCTGCGCGAGTGCGTTGCCGTCGACGTCCTGCAGGCCTTCTCCAAGCACCAGCTGCAGGGCCGATGCGTTGCCGGCTTCGACGCTCACAGTCAGCGTCCGCGTGTCGACGTCGTAGTGCACCGCCGACGGCGTCAGCGGATGTCCCGCGGCGAGCAGCGACACAGCAGAGGCCACCGACGCCGGGTTGAGGTCGCTGTCGAAGCTGAGGCTCAGCGTCGTGGTGCCGTCGCTGCCCGGCGCGCTGCTGACGCTGACCACGTGCGGCCCGGCGGACTCCGTGTGCAGCGGGCCGATCGAGATGGTGGCCACCTGGTATTGGCCGGTGCCTGCCTGGCTGAGGGTGAGGGTCTCATCCGCAACCTGCGCCACGGGCTGCGCGGCGCTGGGGTCGACGATGAGCTCCACCATGGCCTCGATGGCGCCGTCAGCCGAGGCGACGGTGCCGATCTGGTAGGCGCGGGACAGGTTGGCGGGCGTCAGCGCGGCGGCGTTGGCGGCGGACGCGCTGAGCTGCTGCATCTGCTGCGCGTTGCCCGACACCTGCGCTGCCACAAAGCCCTGGATGACCTGGGCCACGCCTGGCGGCAGCCCGGTGCGCAGATGGCTGGATGCGCCTGGTACCGGGGCCAGCTGCACCGTGGCACCGTTCGAGGAACCGACCAGCAGCGCGAGGGAGTCGCCGTCCGGCGAGAAGGCCAGGGCCAGCGGTGCCGGTCCCACGGCCAATGGTGCTCCTGTGGGCAGCGAGGCGAGCACCAGGCGCGAGCTCGACCCCGAGCCGTCCACGTAGGCCAGGGTGCGGCCGTCGCCGCTGAGCGCGAGACCCGTCACCGGCGTTCCGGGGTCGAGTGTGGCGACCTGCGCCGCGGTTCCCGACGGGAGGCTCTCAGTGTCGATGCGAGGGCTCCCGCCCCCGGCATCGACCCAGGCAACCGTCGAGCCGTCGGCGGTGAAAGCGACCACATGGCCGGAACCCTGGAGGGGGATGACGGCGCCGTCCGCGACGCTGAGGAGCGCGCCGGCGCCGGAGCTGCCCGGAGTGAGAAAGGCATAGGCGCCGCCCGGTGAGAGCGAGGCGATAGGTCCGTAACCGGGCGTGGCGGCGACCGCGGTGCCGGGCGTGCCGGTCAGGTCGATGGATTCAACCGCCGCGGCAGTTGCGTAGACGATGCGGCCGTCTGAAGCCCATGTCAGCCCAATGATCGGAGCAGCCGAGTCGGCGAGCTGGTGCGGAGAGCTGCCGTCGGCAGCGCTCACCACGAGCTTGGATCCCCCGCTGCCGTCGGACGCGGCGGTGGCCAGCGTGGTGCCGTTCGGCGAGAAGGCCGCGGCGCTGACGGGCTGGGCGACCTGCACCGCCTGGCCGCCGGGGACGTACTCGATCAGCCCGGAGCCCGTGCCGGCCGCGGGGCTGGCGGAAGAGGCGGGGCTCGGGGAGGCCGACGCCGCCGGCGTGCTCGAAGCGCCCGGCGACGGAGTCGAACTCTGAGAAGTGCTGCTGGGGACCTGGCCGTCGGTCACCACCACACCACCCGACGGCGAGAAGAGCACGGTGGCACCCGGGTCGGCGGGACCTACCGTGTTCGGCGTCAGCGACGGGGGCTGCGCCACCGTCGCCGGCGTCGGCGCTGTGCCGAAAGCGATCTCCACCGGCGCCGAGGCGTGCACACCTGACGTCGTTTGGAGTGCGGCTTGGGCGATCGTCACCGTGTAGGGCGTGTTGCCGGCCAGGTGGTGGGTGGGCGTGATCACCAGGTTGTTGCCCTGCCAGGCGGTCGACACCTGGGTAGCGGGGCGGATCACCAGGCCCGCGACCACCTGCTGCTCGTCCATGGGTTGGTTGAAGGCCACGGTGATCACGTCATTCGGGCTCACGGCGTGTTGTGCCGCGACGTTGGAGTACACCGAGATGCTGTTCTGGTGGTCCTGCAGCCGGGGAATCGCGAGAGCGGCGACGGTTGCCGCGACGGCCACCGCACCCACTGCTGCTCCGCCGAAGGCCAGGTGGCCGACACCCAGCCCCAGCAGGCTGAAGCGGCGGTGCGGGCGCGGCGCCAGCGTGCGCCGGGCCTCGGCCATGAGCTCGGCGCGCAGCCGCCGCCGGAAGCCGCGGTCGTCGGGGACCTCGGGCTTGGAGGCGCGCACGAGGTGGGCCGTCTCCAGCAACGACTGGTCGTCGCGGAACAGCTCCTCGAGCTCGGGGTCGAACCAGCCGTCGAGCCGCGCCATCAGGCCTGCTCCTCCACCGCGACGGTCACCCCGAGGCGCTGGCGGACACCGATCATCCCGCGGTGGACCAGCAGCTTGATGGCGCCCTCGCTCTTGCCCATGATCTCGCCGATCTGGGCCAGCTTCATGTCCTCGCCGAGCTTGAGCGTCATGGCAGTGCGCTGCTGCGGCGGCAGCGAATCGATGGCAGCCCAGACGCGCGCCGCCTCGGCGCTGTCGGCCACGCGCTCGTCGACCGCGCGCTGCGGGTCGGCGACGCCGATGGCGCCGTCCAGGGTGCTGGTGGGCTTGTGACTGCGGTAATGGTCATTGATGGCATTGACTGAGATCTGGTACAGCCAGGCGCTGAACGGGTGGCCCGACGGCCTGTACCTGCCGATGGCCCGAAGCGCCTTGAAGAACACCTCAGAGGTGATGTCCTCGGCCAGGTCCTGGTCCCGCGTCCGGCTGTAGACGAACCGGTGGATCTGACCGACGTAGTGGTCGTACAGCTCTCCGAATGCGTCGGCGTCCTGCTTGGCACGCTCGACAAGCTGATCCTCATACGCCCGGAGCAGCGTCATGTTCCCCGCTCCGGGCGCACTCGACCGGTGAACGCAGGCTGAATACGGCGAGTTACGCGTGGCACAGCGGCATTCCAGGTGGGGCTCGTCTAGGACCGCTGGCCGGCGGTTTGACGCATCT
>JAFAJR010000007.1 GCA_019236085.1 Candidatus Dormiibacterota bacterium | reverse complement strand
CGTTGTCCCAGCGAATCGGATCGTTGGTCCAGATCCCTTCGAGCCCGCTGGTGAAGGCGTCCGAACCCTTGCCGGTACCCGCGCTGTTCTTCCAGCCGAGACCCTGCTGCTCGATGGGCGCGCCCTCCGGCTCCGGTCCGACGAACTCGGCCTTGACCGCGCCGTGCGTCTTGCCGAATGTGTGGCCGCCGGCGATGAGTGCCACCGTCTCCTCGTCATTCATCGCCATGCGCGCAAAGGTCTCGCGGATGTCCTTCGCCGCCGACAGCGGGTCGCCGTTGCCGCTGGGGCCTTCGGGGTTCACGTAAATGAGACCCATCTGCACGGCGCCGAACGGATTGGCCAGCTCGTGGTCACCGCTGTAGCGCTCGTCGCCGAGCCAGGTGTCCTCAGAGCCCCAGTACGTGTCCTCCTCCGGCTCCCACGTGTCGACGCGTCCGCCACCGAAGCCGAAGGTCTTGAAGCCCATTGACTCCAGCGCAACGTTGCCCGTGAAGATCATGAGGTCGGCCCAGGAGATCTTCTGTCCGTACTTCTGCTTCAGCGGCCACAGGAGGCGCCGCGCCTTGTCCAGGCTGGCGTTGTCCGGCCAGCTGTTGAGCGGCGCGAAGCGCTGCGCCCCGCTGCCACCGCCGCCCCGGCCGTCCGCGATGCGGTAGGTGCCGGCACTGTGCCAGGCCATGCGGATCATGAGCGGACCGTAGTGGCCGAAGTCCGCCGGCCACCAGTCCTGCGAGGTGGTGAGCACCTCGATGATGTCGCGCTTCAGCGCCTCGAGGTCGAGGCCGCTGAACTGCTTCGCGTAGTCGAAGTCCGCACCCATCGGGTTGGACAGCTGCGAATGACGGTGCAGCACATCGAGGTCCAGCCAGTTGGGCCACCACTCCTGGTTGGTCTTGCGCTTGATGGGACCGTGGGGCAGCGGGCGTTCCGACTGGGAGCCGTTGCCTTCGGCGCGTGAGCCTGCTGGGGGAATGTGCTCATCACCGGTCGCGGGCATGCCCATGTCGGTGCGGTTCGAGGTGGTCTCGGTGTCAGCCATCCTGATCCTCCATTCCTGCGTGCACGTCATGTTCTTGACACTGTGGACACAAACCCCAGAAGGTCACCTCAGCCTCGTCGAGCACGAAGCCATGCGTCTGCGACGGTTCCAGGCAGGGCGCCTCACCCACCGCGCAGTCGACGTCTGACGCCGACCCGCAACGCCGGCACACCACGTGGTGATGGTTGTCGCCGACGCGAAGCTCGTAGCGTGCCGGCGAGCCGGCGGGTTCGATGCGGCGGATCAGCTGCACGGCCAGCAGTTGGTCCAGCGCGTCGTAGACCGCCTGGCGTGATGCGCTGCCCAGCCCCTGCTGTACCGCGCTCACGATCTGTTGCGCGCCGGCGTGGGGCGACTCATCCACGGCATCGAGGACGGCGAGACGTATCGCCGTCGGACGCAGCCCTGCTGTACGCAGGAGCATTGGCGTCGTGAGGATGCCCGCCATCTCCGCCGATTCTACGCGGTCAGGTCTGGACGCGGTCAACCTTGTGGACAGCGTCCAGAACGCCCTCGTTGCGGCGGGGTCAGCCCGCGGTGACGGCGGCGCGAGCCTGATTTCGCGCGAACGACTCCTGCACCGTCCAGGTGTTGCCGTCAGGGTCGCTGAAATAGACGTGCCGGCCCCATGGCTGCTCCTCCACCTCGCTGAGCTCCAAGCCCCTCCCCTGCAATTCGGCGCGTGCGGCCCGCGCGTCGTCGACCACCAGGATCAGGCCCTTCAGGCTGCCCGGCTCCATGAGCGAGATCCCCTCGCCGAGGTGAATCGAGCAGCGCGACCCCGGCGGGGTCAGCTGCACAAAACGCGTCGTTTCACTCATCTTGGCGTCGATGTCGACAGCGAATCCGAGGACGTTCGCGTAGAAGTCCTTGGCGCGGTCGGTGTCACTCACGGGGACGGGTATCGCTTCGAGGCTCATCTCCATGCCCCAAGCCTACGCGATGCCGACGTCGGGCTCCTTGGTGTGTGCAGGCAGATGACCCACGCATCAGCGCTCGTCAGAAGCGCAGGCGGGCAGCGTCCTCCAGCGCCGATCTGGCTCCTCGCCCGCGGTAGTACTGCTCGATCCCATCGCTGGTGGCATGACCGAGCAGTTGCTGCAGGTGCGTCATCGGCAATCCGGAGGCGGCACACCAGGTGCAGAAGGTGTGCCGCAGCCTGTACGCATTGCACCTGATTCCCGTCTGGACACCGAGGTCGAACAGCATCGCGCGCAGGCCGTTGAGTGTCAGCGGCCGGCGAACTCCTCGGGCATCGCTGCGATGCGACAGAAGCAGCCGTGACGCGCCGGCGGACCTGGCGGGATCTGCAAGGTGGGTTCGCAGGAGCTTGGGCAGGAAGGTCTGGCCGATGGTGAGAGGGATGTCTCGCTCCGCCTTCGCGTTCGCTCCGGCATGCGCTGCCCCGCGCAGCTCGACGACCGGCGGTGCTGTGTCAAGCCGGATGCTGCTGATATCCAGCGCAATCAATTCACCGGGCCGCATGCCGGTGTAGAGCAGCATCGCCATCGCCAGGTGATCTCGTGCAGTACGCGCTGCAGCGGTGAGTGTGTCGACCTCGGCATGATTCAGCGGGCGGTCCGTGCGACGCTCGTAGTCCGCCTCTGTCGACACGTCGAACTCCGCCAGTGCCGTACCGGCGATGGATTGCGCGTTCAGGCGCTCGTGACAGAAAACACCGAAGGACCGCAGCTGGCTGCGCACCTTCTTGATCGTCGCTGAGTCGCGACGCAGCTCGTCCTGGAGCCAGCGCAGGTAGTCGGCTGCCAGATCACCGTTCCAGTGCTTCACGGAGGTGATGTCGCGCCCGGAACGAAACGCGCTCAGCGGGCCGCCGAGAAGGTTGTCGAGGACGTTGCGCCTGCTGGTGATGCTGAAGGAGCGGCCCGTCTTCGGCGACACCCACTCCTCGGCGAACCGCTCCACCGCCCGCTCAAAGCTCAGAGGGTCTCGCGGGCGCGGCGACTCGGGCTCCCGCTTCGGCCGGCCCGAGGCGTCGAGGGGTCGAACCCAGTCAGTCACCGAACGTGGATATTAGCAGCGAAGAATTGGGGTAGTGATGCTAAACGAGGGTCAGCAACCTACTCACCGGGATCTCCCGGGCGCCGGCGTTCCGGCCGTGCTCGACGCCCAATCCTTGTAGCGCTTGGGCTTCGTCGCTGTGCCGGGGTGGAGCGGGAGACGAGGCTCGAACTCGCGACCCCTACCTTGGCAAGGTAGTGCTCTACCACTGAGCTACTCCCGCGGTGCTCGCGGAGTATACCGCCGCCCCCGGATGGTGAGAGCCAGGGAGGGCCCGCTGCACATTGCGGCGGACCCTCGCAACCTCGCTGACGCTCAGGCGGCGACGGGCGCCATGGCGGGCTCCTCGCCCACCGTCACCCGCCGCACAGCCGGCACCAACATAGCCACCACAGCTCCGGCCGCAAGCACGATCGAGCCGACCAGCACAGCCGGATGCACGCCGTTGACGAACTGCGTGGCGCTGGCGTAGCCGCCCACGTGGCTGAAAACAGTGGCCAGCACAGCGACGCCGAACACGCCACCCACCTCGCGGATTGCACTGTTGGCACCTGACGCCTGGCCTGTCTCGTGCGTCCGCACCGCCGACAGCACGGCATTCGCCGACGGCGCGAACACGAGTGCCATGCCGCTGCCGGCGAGGATGAATGGAATGATGAATGCGGAATACGGGGTTGTTGCTGTCATGGTTGTCCCGATCCACCCCAGCGCACCCGCCTGCAGCGCGAGGCCGAGGGCCATGAGCGGCCGGCTGCCCACACGGTCGGAGAGAATGCCTGCGATCGGTGCGACGATCATGGGCATGCCCGTCCAGGGCAGGGTGCGCAGCCCGGCCTGCAGCGCGCTGTAGTGCTGCACCGTCTGGAAGAACTGCGCCAGCAGGAAGATGGAACCGAACATCCCGAAATACATCGCGAATGAGACGCCGTTGGTGGCGCTGAAAGCACGGTTCGCGAAGAAGCGCATCGGCAGCATGGGGTGTTCGGCACGCAGCTCCCAGGCAACGAACAACGCGAGCACCGCAGCGCCGCCGAGCAGGCCGGTGAGCACCACGGTGCTGCCCCAGCCGAGCGCGTTGGCGCGTACGAGTGCATAGACGATGCCGAACAGGCCGGTTGTCGCCAGGCCGATGCCGGGGAGATCGATGTGAAGGTTGGCGCCGTGGCTCTCCGTGAGCCGCGCATAGGCGAGCGGTGCAACGACCAAGCCGATCGGCACGTTGATCCAGAAGATCCAGTGCCAGGAGATGCCGCTCACCACTGCGCCGCCGATGACAGGGCCGAGCGCCACACCGAGCCCACTGATGCCCGACCAAATGCCCAGCGCGATGCCGCGATTGCCGGCCGGAAACGCCTCAGACAACAGGGTCAGCGTGAGAGGCATGACCGCGGCAGCGCCTGCGCCCTGCACCGCTCGGGCGATGATCAGCGCTGTTGCCGTGGGCGCCAGCGCGGCTGCAGCAGAGCCCGCAGTGAACACACCAAGTCCCACGATGAACATGCGACGGCGACCGAAGCGATCACCCAGCGCTGCACCTGTGAGCAGCAGCACTGCGAAGCTCAGCGTGTACGCATTCACCGTCCACTCCAACGAGTCGATCGCTGCATGCAGGTCCACACGGATGCTTGGCAGCGCCATCGTCACGACGAGGTTGTCCAGCGTGACCATGAACAACGCCAGCGACACCAGCGCCAGCGTCCATCCGGTTCTGGTGCGAGCCATGGGTCGAGCCTCCTCTTTTATTGATTGATTGATAACCGACGTGGCCAAATTTTTTTGCGCGCTATTCATGGCAGAACCTTGCCCTCCCACAGGGGCGCGCAGATCTCCGGCAGCTCGAGAATCGTTGTGACGTTGGCGAGCATTCCGCAGGCAAAGAATGTGGCGACGCTCGCCGGCGATGCGCCGCTCAGCGCTGTGACGTCGTCCACCAATCGCTGGAACGCCCTGGCAGTGTGAGCGCGGATCTCCGGGTCACCTGCGGCGGCATGTGCCTGCAGCTGGAACAGCAGATGGGTCCGGTCGCTGATCAGGGACGGGTATGTCAGCCCCATCCGCTCCAGCGCGTCCTCGGGTGACGTGGCGCCGCGGACTGCTTCCCTGAAGGTGGTGAGAATCGCCCCGATGACCCGGTCGTGGGCCGCCAGGAACAGGTCGAGCTTGCTGGGAAACAGCGCGTAGATGTACGGCTGGCTGATGCCGGCCCGCTTGGCGATGGCCGCTGTCGACGCTGCCGTGTAGCCGTTGACAGCGAACTCCGCGATCGCGGCCTCGATCACCTGGTCGCGGCGCTCCTCGGCATGCTGCCGCTGGCGCAGGCTGGGTGCGGCTGTTGCGGTCATGGGCGAGATTATTGATCGACCTATCACAAACTGTCAAGTCGTTGCCTGTCAGGGGCCTGGCTCTAGACTGCCGCGCCATGGCCGAGCCCCCTCCTCCGCCGCCGGACTACCCCATCCCGACGCGCGACACCGGAGCCGCCGGACCAGAATCCGCGCCGGCAGCCGACGTCCTCGCCGAGGGTGGCATCGCGGGGGCTGTCGTCGAGGGCGAGGAACTCGCGGGACGCGATGAGCGGCCCGACCGGTTTCGCACGCTGGTGGCGATCGCCATCGCAGCCGTCTCCATCCTGGGCGCGGTGGTCGCATTCACGGGCACCCTGGCGGGGCAGTCCGCTGCGCAGCTCGACGCCAGCGGCATCGAGGACACGGCTCAGCAGCAGCAGATCATCACCAGCCTCAGCGGCCGGGTCGAGGAGGACGAGCGCAACCTCGCCCTCTACCAGGAGGACGTGAAGGCGGCGGCGGTGCTGCAGTCGCAGGCGGCGACTTTGCAGAGCTCAGACCCCTCAGCTGCAGCCGCGCTGCAGTCTCAAGCGGAGTCCCAGCTGGTGCTGGCCCGCACCCGCAGCAGCTTTTTTGAGGGGGCGCTGCCGGCGCCGGGAGCCAGCGGCCAGCCCGTTCACTACGACGCGCAGGCTGCTCTGCAGAAGCTCGAGAACGACGACGAGCAGCTGTCGGAGCTTCGACCCGAAGCGACACTGGCCCAAGCGGACACCAAACACGAGCAGTCGACCAACTTGGTCGGCCTCGTGACTCTGTTCATCGCGGCTCTGCTCTTCCTCACGCTGGCGCAGTTCGCCCGGCCTGCGGTGCGTCGGTTCTTCGCGGCGGCCGGCGGCTTGGTGGCGCTCATCGCTGTCGTGCTCTGGGTGGTGGTTCTGGTGACGGGCTCGTGATAAAGGCGCCGGAGCGTGTCGAGATCCCCGAGGAGGAGGAGCTGCGCCGTGACCGCTTCGCTCGCATCCTCGCGGTCCTCATCGTCGTGGCGACGCTGGGCGTGGCGACTGTCGAGTACTTGCACTCGATCGCCGACAGGAGCGCGGACTCCGCGGGGGTGGCTGCTCAGGTGCTGAGCATTCAACGCCAGGGCGAGATCGTCCGTGCCGACGACACGGCTCGGGCCAACATTGACATTTACGCGTACGCCGAGCAGCAGCGCACCGAGGATGCCAACGCCTTCCAGGAGTACCTGGCACCCAGCGTGCAGCAGGGATCGAGTGAGGCGACGGTGCTGCAGGACGAAGAGGCACGCTGGCAGCAGCTCGCGTCGCTGACCGACGACCTCACGCCGGTGAAACCGGGCACGCCGTACAGCCCGCAGAACGACATCAACTTCCCCACTGCGCTGTTGGCGAACGCCGAGCAGGACAGCAACCGGCTGTTCGCGCTTGAGGATGCCAATGACCAGCTGCGCAGCGACTGGCAGGGACGCGTCGGCTTGCTCTCCGTCATCCTGACGATGCTCGCCGTCGCGATCTACCTCTTCGGACTCTCCCTCACGTTGCAGGCCAGCATAAGGCGCTGGCTCGTCGGACTCGGGGTGGTGCTCGTGGTCGGGGGCCTAGCCGGCACCGCTGTGCTCCAGCTGTTCAACCCGACTGCTCCCCCAGACGCCGCCGCTGATGCATACGCACGCGGCATGTTGCAACTGGAGACCTTCTACACGCAGCCCGGCGACCAAGGGCTGCAGGCCGCTGACGCCGACTTCACCCGGGCGATACAGCTGCGTCCCCGCTTCGCCCAGGCCTACCTCGAACGCTCTACGGTGCGGTTCCTCCTCGGTTCTCCCACGCCCACGTCAGGAATTGCCAGCATCACGACCGCGGCCGCGCTGCAAGCGCAGGGAGACGACCTGCAGCGCGCCCACGACCTGGGACTGGACGACAAGCTGCTGCTCAACAACCTCGCGGCGAACCGTATGCTCGAGGCAATCACGCAGAACCGCTCCAGCTATTACGGCGACGCGCTCGGCTATCTGAAGAGCGCAATCGCTTTGGACCCGAACGACCCCCTTCTCTACTACAACCAGGGCCTTGCCTATCTCGGCCAGGGCAACACCTCGCAAGCACACAGCTCGTACGTGCTCGCCGTCCAGCACACGCTCTACACCGACGCAGCGGGCAAGACGCCGCGGAACGACCCAGCCGCTGAGGAGACCTACGTCGCCGGCGCGCTGACGCCGCTCGACCTGCTCGCGCAACACCGCTTCGACCTGAGTTCCGCGGTGACCTCATTGAAGGAGCTCATCGTCGACGGGGTCGACCGCAAGGGTGCTGCTGAGAGCTCCGGTGCGCAGGTCACACAGCTGGCGCTCGACGTCTTTCCCGGCGAGCTGCAGTGGACGGCATCGATAGCGGGATTCGACCCGTCAAGCGACAACGTCTCGACCGAGTGGTACTACGAGGACCCCCAGAAGCTGGGCTGGAGCGTCATCGCGGCGATCTCGGGCCCGCAGTCAGCGCAGCCCGACAGCAACGCGACATACGCCAATCCCTACTTTGTGATCCGGCGCTACCTGCAAGTCACTGACCAGTGCCTGCAGCCGGGTCAGTACAAGGTCGAGCTGTACATCGATGGGCATCTGGCGGGCACCGCGACTGCTAGCGGCACACAGCCCAAGCTCACCGCAGAGGTGATGCCGGACCTGGCGCTCGACTTCTGTCAGCCGGCGGGATGGACCCAGGACCAGAGCAACTTCCTGCGCGGCTTCTCCAACGGCTTCACTACCAAGGACGGCAGCGCGGGCGCCTATTTCGTCCGCTTCCAGAACCCGCAGTACAGCGGCAGCGACAAGCTGTCCGAAGCCGAGTCCTTCCGGGACGAGGTGCTGCAGCTTGCGGTGAGCCAGGGCATGCTGCCCAGCGGGTCGGGGACACCGCAGATCGATTGCGGGTCACAGGGCAGCCTGCCGTGGGGGCCCACGCTGAACAGTGACTGCACGCGGACCGACGCGTATTTCCTCGGGCTCGACGGCGCGAATGAAGCTTGGTACACATACAGCGGCGGCGTGATGCACATCGGCAGCGGCGTCGCCCCGGACGGTGCGGTGGGCGTGGCATTCAGCTTCGGAACCGACGACGAGTGGAACACGCAGAACGAGCCGCTGCCTGACCAGGTGTTCGACAGCATCGTCAGCACCCAGTGAGATAGACGAGGGGGATCAGGATCCCCCTCGCTCCAACCAACAGATCGTCCTTTGACAGTCCACCGGCGCGAAGAAGAATGGTGGCGTTGCGGCGGTGCGAGAGTTGAGGTGCCGTTGATGGTGTGCTCGGCCTGCGGAGCGTGGATCGACGACGTCAGCCAGACCTTCTGCGACTCCTGCGGCGCTCGGCTCGACGCCGATGATGCCGCGCAAGGAACCGCATCCTGACACCCGTGGCGCGGCCGCCAGAGCTAGCGTGAATCAGCCGCGAGCCAGCAGCTCGTCGAGGATCTCGGCTTCGCTTCGATACGGCGCCAGATGTCCTTCGGAGTCGCCGAAGGTGACCAGCCGGGCTCGAGGGATCGCGGCGATCACGCGCTGCGCCGCCGACAGCGGCGCATTCGCGTCGCCGGCGGCGTGCCACCAGGTGACCGAGGTGCGGACGGCGCCGAGATCGACGTCGTTCCACGGTGTCAGGACGGCCACCGCCTCGTCGAGCCAGCCGTCGACTCCGACGCGCAGCGCCTCGCGAATCGCCACCGTCCATCCCTCCTGCCAGAGTGGATCGTCCATCACCGCTCGGTCGGCGTCCGGCGCGCGGTCCATTGTCGTCCGCATCGCGGCAACAGGGTCCTCGAGCAAGGACGTGCGCACTGTCTCCTGCAACGCGCGAAGTCCGTCGAGGTCGCCCTCGCGCACCAATCGGTACGCCTCGGCATTAATGCCGATAAGCCGCCTCGACTCATCATCGGTGATCGGTGCCGCCCCGACCAGCACCGTCATGGCTCGCACGCGCTCCGGATGACGCGCGGCGAAGGCCAGTTCGTGAGGTGCTGCACCGCTGCCGCCCATCACATGCACCGCATCCAATTCGAGATGGTCGAGGATCGCCGCCAGGTCGTCGGCCGGCTCGGCGAATCCCCTGCCCGGCAGCCGCGTTGATGCGCCGAAGCCGGGACGCTCGGTGGTGATGACACGCAGGCCCCGTTCGATCCACGGCGTCCTGTCAGCGCGCAGTGAGTAGCGGCAGCCGGGCGTTCCCGGAACGCGCAACAACGGCAGTCCCGCGGGATCGCCGAACTCGGACCAGGCAACGGTCCGTCCGCCTTCGCGTTCCAGGCGCTGATCACGCACGCCCTGCAGCGGCGTTGCGGTCACCATGCTGCGACCTGTCGCGACTACGCGGTTGTGGCGGGCTCGGTCACGCGCTCGGCATCGATCCAGCGCTGCAGCGCATCACCCGACTCGAAGCTGCTGATTAGCGCGTACCGCGGTCCGGGCCCAGGGTTGTGCACCACGTGGTACAGCCGCTCCGTGTCGATGACCAGCTGCCTCCCCGGATGCAGCTCGATGCGCGACTCAGTCGACGGGTCGTCGCGATCCTCGCGCAGGATGAATGTCGATCCCTCCGGCGCATTCAGCTCCAGCCAGGCGCGCACCACCCAGCCCTCACCGTCGGGGTTGAGGCGATTGTTGTCGTCAACATGCAGCTGCCGCAGGGCCTGCTCCTCATCCGACGGATTGAGCTTGATGACCCGCACCCTGCCGAACCTGGTGCCGACGGACTCCACATAGCTGCACAGCGTGGGAGCGATCTCGCGGTTCTGCGTCCAGATGCCGTCCTTGTCGGGTTTGCCGTGGTCCCAGAAGCCGCGGCACTCCATCTGCCCCTCAGCGGACGCAAGCGGTGCGAAATTGGTGTCGCCGCCGGACTTCCAGTCCACGTACTCCAGGCGCTCCCATTCCTCCGGCGGAATCGCAGGACCCTGGTGGTCGCGGAGGACGACGAATCCGGTGTCGGCGAGGACATCGAGCTTGCGATGGGCCATGGGGGATACCTCTCTGCGTGTCGTGTTCGCCGGGCACGATGCCCTGCCGCGCCCTAAGGCTACGCCCACTCCGCCGCGCTGGCGCTCCCGAGGGCTCGACTAAGCTCGGCTCGATGACCGACGACCTGCTGCTGGCTCAGGAGCTCGCCGACGACGCCGACCGCATCGCCATGGCGGGCTTCAGGGCTCACGACCTGCGTGTCGACACCAAGGCTGACCTCAGCCCCGTGACCGCGGTGGACCGGGCCATCGAAGAGCGGATCCGCGAGCGGGTCGAGCGTGACCGGCCCTCTCACGTGGTTCTGGGTGAGGAGTTCGGCGGCGAGCGCGGCGCGGCGGGATGGCAGTGGGTCATCGACCCCATCGACGGCACACGCAGCTTTGTCAGGGGCAACGAGACCTGGGCGATCCTCATCGCGCTCCGCCGCGACGGCGAGACCCAGCTCGCGGTGGCCTCGGCGCCGGCCATGCGCCTGCGGTACCACGCGATTCGCGGTCAGGGAGCGCATCTCAATGGACGGCGGATCAGCGTCTCAAGGATCGCGCGGGTGGAGGAGGCGATGATCGCGCACACCTCGGTGCGTGGCTTCGTTCGCACCGGACAGATCGACAGATTCACCGAGCTTGTGGCTCGGTGCTGGGACGCACGTGGTGTGGGCAACTCGTTGACGCACCTCATGGTCGCCCGCGGCACCGCAGACATCGGCTGGACATCGCGGGCAAACGTGTGGGACTTCGCCGCGCTGTCGCTCATCGTCGAGGAGGCGGGCGGCCGCTTCACCGACCGCAGCGGCGACGACGCCGTGCTGGGCGGTACCGGCATATCCAGCAACGGATTGCTGCACGATTCGGTGCTGCAAGCCGCCGGAGTCGTCTGATGCGGGTGGAGCTACACTCTGCGTGATGGACAGCGCGGCGGCGCGCCCGGTGCAGCGAAGGGGATCCGCGTCCGGAACGAAGCGGCTCACGCTTGCGGCGATGGGCCGGCCCTTCTTTCGCCATGGCAGCCCGCGCATCATGGCGGTGATTGCCACAGGCGCTGTAGCGGCGCGCATCGTGCTGGGTCGATGGACGTGGGTGGACCTCGTGGTGTTCTTCGGGATCCTGCTGCTGCAGCCGTTTGTCGAGTGGGTGCTGCATGTGTTCGGGCTGCACATGAAGCCACGGAACGTGTTCGGACGCCGAATCGACCCGCTATTCGCGCGGCGGCATCGCATGCACCACCGCGACCCGCGCAACGTCCCTCTCGTGTTCGTCCCACTGCCGGTGCTCGCCGGCCTCGTCGCCAGTCTTGCAGCCATCGCCTACTTCGCGGCGCCTCAATGGCCGATGAAGCTCACCGTGTTCGCCACCACCACACTCTTCCTCTTCGCGTACGAGTGGACGCACTATCTGATCCACTCGCCGTACATCCCGCGGACCGCCGTGTTCCGGGTGGTGTGGCGCAACCACATCCTGCATCACTACAAGAACGAGCAGTACTGGTTCGGCGTCACCAACCCGCTGGGTGACGTGGTGCTGCGAACCAACCCGCGCAAGGACACGGTGGCGCAGTCGCCCACGGCACGCACCCTGGGCGTCGACGACGAGAACGCGCTCCTCAGACCCGCCGCCGTCTGACCACCGTCACGGCGACACAGCGATGCTCATCCAGGTCTGTCTCAACGGCAGCCGTGCAGCCGGCTCCCACGAGCGATTGCCGCTCACAACCGCTGAGGCTGCTGTGGACCTCTCGGCGTGCGTCGCGGCAGGAGCCGCTGCAGTGCACGTGCATCCGCGCAACTCCGACAGCGCCGAGTCACTGCATCCCGCCGACGTGGCAGCGTGGTGTTCCGCACTCCGCGACGCCGCGCCCGGGGTGCCGATAAGCGTCACCACCGCCGCCTGGATCGAGCCCGAACTCGAGCAGCGACTGCGCTTGATCCAGGGCTGGCGCGACGGACCGGATCTCGCATCGGTCAACCTGCACGAGACAGGCGCGCTTCGTGTGATCGAACTGCTCACCGCGCTCGGCATGGGAGTCGAAGCCGGCGTGTGGACCGTTGACGACGCACGGCTGCTAGTCACTGAGGGGCTCGACGCAGCCTGCACCCGTGTGCTGGTCGAGATTCAGGACTGCGCCGTACCGGGCGAAGCGGTGCGACGTGCAGCTGCGATCGAAGACGTGCTCACCGCCGCGAATGTGCAGGCGGCGCGGCTGCATCACGGCGAGGACGTGGCGACCTGGGCTGTCATCGACGCCGCGATCGCTCAGGGGATCGACGTGCGCATCGGCCTGGAGGACACGCTGGTCGACCGAGACGGCTGTCTCGTGGCCGGCAACGCCGCGCTCGTGACGGAGGTGGCCAGGCGGAGGCTCAGAGGTGGATGCCGCGCATGAGCATGCCGAGCGCGTACGCCTCGGGCGACACCGGCTGCTCCTCGTCGGCGTCCTCCTTGCCTGCCTCGCGCCTGGTGCTGTCCGGCAGCAGGTGGTATGCGCCTGCCATGACCAGCTGATGCAGCGTCGGTGACACCGCGCTCACCAATTCGCCGAACTTGCCCACCCGTGTCGACACCTCGTGTGGCCGTTTGATCAGCGCCTCCACCACCATCTCCGCCGCTTCGTCTGAGCTGATGGTGGGAAAGTTGCGATAGAGGCCCGTGGGTTCGATCATCGGCGTGCGCACCAGCGGCATGTGGATAGTGGTGATGGCGATGCCGTCCGCGGCCACCTCCGGTTCGAAGCAGCGCGAGAAGGCATCCAGCGCGTTCTTGCTCGCCACGTAGGCGGCGAACCGTGGCGGATATGCCTGGGCGCCGATCGACGAGATGTTGATGATGTGCCCGTCCTTGCGTTCCCTCATCCCCGGGATCACAGCGAGGATCAGCGCCACGGCACCGAAATAGTTGAGGCGCATGGTGCGCTCGAAGTCGTGAAACCGGTCGAGCGACGCGAGTACGGAGCGCCGTATCGAACGCCCGGCGTTGTTGATCAGCACGTCGATGCGGCCGTGGTCCTCGGTGATCCGCCGCACCAGCGCGGCACACGCGTCGGGGTCGCTGAGGTCTGCCGAATAGGTGAAGGCGCGTCCACCCTTGCCGCGCACCTCGGTCTCCATCTCGGCGAGCTTGTCGGCGCTGCGCGCCACGCCGACGATCACCGCGCCGGACGGCGCCAGGTGCCTGGCCACGGCACCGCCGATGCCGCTCGAGGCGCCGGTGATCAGCACCACCTTGCCGTCGAGCAGGCGGCGCAGGTTGCCGAGGGTCGGCAGCTCCGGGTCGAGGTGGCGCTCCCAGTAGTCCCACACCTTCCAGGCGTAGTCGTGCAGCGGCGGGCAGACCACACCGCTTCCCTCCAGCTCACGCTGCGTCTCGGTGGCGTCAAACGTCGCGGGGTAGTCCATGTAGCGAAGCGCCGTTTCGGGGATGCCCAGCCGGTCGAGGGTCTGCTGCCACATCCGCCGCAGGGCCGGCAGCTGCGAGATGGCGCCGAGCGCGGGTGCCGGCAGCATGCGCGCCATGCGCCGGTCGAAGCGCAGGGCGAACTCCGGGGCGTGCGCCGCACGGCAGAACGTGTTCAACGTGTCGCCCAGCGACAGCGGCGCGGGATCGACGATGTGGAACGCCCGAGAGTCGAGCCCTGCCCTGTGTGCGATGTGGTCGATCGCCTTTGCGACAAAGTCGACCGGAACCACGTTGAGCGGTCCTCCCTCGGGGCCGATGAACGGCATCCACTGGGGGAAGCTGTCGCGCATCTGTTGGATGAGCTTGAAGGCGTAGTAGGGACCGTCGACGCGGTCGGCCTCACCGGTCTGCGACGAGCCGATCACGACACCGGGCCGGTACACACGCCAGGGCACCCGGCACTCCTCGCGCACGATGCGCTCGGCCTCCCACTTGGTACGAAAGTAGGAGTGATCCAGCTCCTGGCCCTCATCGAACATGGCCTCGGTGAAGCTGCCGCGGAAACGGCCGGCCACAGCGATGGAGCTGGCGTGGTGCAGGCGCTCCGCCCCGATGTCGCCGGCGAAGCTGACAACGTTCCTGGTGCCGTCGACGTTGGCCCGCTCGGCGTCGGCATCGGTGGCCAGCAGGTCGTACACCGCCGCGAGATGGAAGACGGTGGCGCCTCGCAGCTTCTCGCGCTCCGCCTCGGCCACGCCGAGCCCCTCGCGTCCCACGTCGCCGCTGACAGCGACCAGCCGCTTGCCGCCCGGATCCATCGCCTCGCGGAGGGCCGCAAAGCGAGCCGACGACCCGGGACGGACCAGCGCGTAGACAGTGCCCTCGCGGCGGAGCAGCAGCGGTACCAGCTGCCGTCCGATGAAGCCGGTCGCTCCTGTCACGAAGTAGTCCACGCCGTCCTCCTGCGCCTCGCCCAAACGCGCGGCCAGAGGATAGTGCGCCGCGCGCACCCCGCCGTGCCCATCGTTTGGTGCGTTGGCTCCGCTTGGCGTTTGACGAGCGTATGACCGGACACCTAGTCTTCCCTCGCCTGACCGGAATCAGCCGGGAGGGACTTTGGGAAGTTTCGGGAGGTGTTCGCAATGCACGGACGTAAGGCAGCCGGGCGTACAGCGGTCGCGCTGGGCGCGGTCTCGGTCGCCGCGGCCTCGGTGTTTGCCGGCGGAGCGCCGGCGCTGGCCACGGTGAAGCCGATTCCCGCCGTCACCGGCCACGTGATGGTCAACGACCGCAGCCGGCAGGCACCCACTTCGGCCGAGTGCCTGGCGCAGTTCGACATCGCCTGCTACTCGCCACAGCAGATCGAGGACCACTATCACCTGCCCACGCTCTACAAGCAGGGACTGACCGGCAAGGGCAAGACGATCATCATCGTGGACTCGTTCGGCTCGCCGACGATCGCGAGCGACCTCCAAACATTCGACGCTGAGTTCGGCCTGCCCAACCCGGCGCTGTCGATCATCCAGCCGGCCGGGGCGGTGCCGCCGTTCGACCCGACCAACAGCGACATGGTCGGCTGGGCCGAGGAGACCACCCTGGACGTGGAGTGGTCGCACAGCATCGCCCCCGGGGCCAACATCCTTCTGGTGGAGACACCGGTGAGCGAGACCGAGGGCGTGGTCGGATTCCCGCAGATTGTTGAAGCCGAGAACTACGTGATCAACCATCACCTCGGCGACGTCATCTCGCAGAGCTTCGGCGCCACCGAGGAAACGTTCCCCAGCGCGGATTCGCTCTTCGACCTGCGCAGCGCGTACAAGAATGCGCACGCGCACAACGTCACAGTTCTCGCCGCCTCGGGCGACAACGGCGTCACCGACAATTACGACGACCTCAGCTGCTGCTATCCCTACCCGGTCACGAGCTGGCCCGACTCAGACACGCTGGTCACCGCGGTCGGCGGCACCGAGGTGGTGCCTGAGAGCAGCGGCAATCCCGAGGGCGTGTCTCACGACGTGGTCTGGCACGACCTCAACAAGAACATCGGCGGCAGCCCCACCGACCCCACCACCTGTTGCGCGGGCGGCGGCGGCCTCTCCATCTTCTTCTCGCGTCCTGACTTCCAGGACTCGGTCGCGGGCCGGGTGGGCAAGTCGCGCGGCGTGCCAGACATCTCGATGAGCGCGTCGGTGAAGGGCGCGGTGCTCGTGTACAGCAGCTTCCAGCCGCTCGGACAGTCCTGGTACCCGATCGCCGGAACCAGCGAGGCGACGCCGATCTTCGCGGGCATCGTGGCCATCGCCGACCAGCTGGCGCACCGCGACCTGGGGCTCATCAACGACCGCCTCTACGCCATGGCAGCGGCCGGGGGTGACAACGGCATCGTTGATGTCACCAAGGGCAACAACGGCATGGTGTTCGACGACGCGCACAACAACAACGCACTGACGACGGTCACCGGCTGGTACGCCGGTGTGGGATACGACCTGGCCAGCGGGCTGGGCACGATCAACGCAGCCGAGTTCATTCCGGCACTGGTCAACTTCAAGTACTGACGGGCGAGTGCGGGGACGGCGCGTGCCGTCCCCGCCGTTCCCGGCGCCGGCGGCGGCACAATTGACATAAGCGTCAACAGCCGCCACGAGGTAGCCCGACCAATGCCTGAACCGGTCATCGTCGCCACGGGGCGCTCACCCATCGGGAGGGCGATGAAGGGATCGCTGGTCAATGTGCGGCCAGACGAGCTCGCCGCCCACATCGCCACCAACGTGCTTGACAAGGTGCCGCAGCTCGACCGCGACGAGATCGAGGACCTCATCTGCGGCTGCGGGCTTCCTGGCGGCGAGCAGGGCTTCAACCTCGGGCGGGTGGTGAGCATCCTCGCCCGCCTCGAGGTGCCGGGGACCACCATCACCCGGTACTGCGCGTCGTCGCTGCAGAGCACCCGGGTGGCGGCGCACGCCATACGGGCCGGCGAGGGCGACGTGTTCCTCAGCGTGGGAGTGGAGTGCGTCTCGCGCTTCCTCAATGGCACCAGCGACATCCCGACCTGCCAGAACGAGCGCCTTCAGCCGGGCAACGCCGAGGGCTTCCCGGACATCTACATCGCCATGGGCCAGACGGCGGAGAACGTTGCCCGGCGGGAGGAGATCTCACGCGAGGAGCAGGACCGCTTCGCGCTGCGCAGCCAGGAACGCGCGGTGGCGGCCCAGGATTCGGGCTTCTTCGAACGGGAGATCATTCCCGTGCCACGTCCCGACGGCGAGGCACCGTTCACTGTCGACGACGGCCCCCGGCGCGGTACCTCGCTCGAAGCACTTGCCGGGCTCAAGCCGGTGTTTCGCGAGGACGGCACGGTGACTGCGGGCAACTCCTGCCCGCTCAACGACGGCGCCGCCGCCGTCGTGGTCATGTCCGACACCCGCGCCAGGGAGCTGGACATCACCCCTCTGGCGCGGATCGTCTCCACCGGGCTGACCTCGCTGGCGCCGGAGTACATGGGACTGGGTCCTATCGAGGCCTCGCGGCAGGCGCTGGAACGCGCCGGCATGAGCATCGACGACGTCGATGTCGTGGAACTGAACGAGGCGTTCGCCGCCCAGGTGATCCCGGCGGCGCGGGGAATCGGCATCGACCCCTTCGATGACCGCTTCAATCCCCACGGTGGTGCCATCGCACTCGGGCACCCCTTCGGAATGACCGGCGCGCGCATCCTGACCACGCTGATCAACGACCTGCAGACGCTGGACAAGACGGTGGGCCTGGAGACGATGTGCGTCGGCGGCGGCCAGGGCATGGCGATGGTCATCGAGCGACTCACCTAGGCCGGGCGCTGGATCCCACAACGCGGCTCGCGGTACCATTCCGGAGCCGAATGCCGGCCGGAACCCGCAGTGGTTCCCCGGCGTTGTATTCGGCATGGCCCGCTGACCTGGAGGGCCGAACAATGGTACGTTGGAGGTTGATGGTGCTCGGCTGGCGGCCTCGTCCGACCCTGGTGACCGTGGCCGGCGCAGCCGCCG
>JAFAJR010000262.1 GCA_019236085.1 Candidatus Dormiibacterota bacterium | reverse complement strand
TCGCCACGCTGCGCACGCTGCATGACGACGAGACGTTGCTGGTGCAGTCCGGCAAGCCGGTGGGCGTGGCCCGCACCCACGACATGGCGCCGCGCGTGCTGATCGCCAACTCCCTGCTGGTGCCGCGCTGGGCCTCATGGGAGGAGTTCTGGCGGCTCGAAGCGTTGGGACTCACGATGTACGGCCAGATGACCGCCGGGTCGTGGATCTACATCGGCACGCAGGGGATCCTGCAGGGCACGTACGAGACCTTCGCAGCTGTGGCGCGACAGCGATTCAACGGTTCATTGCGCGGCCGCTTGGTGGTCACGGCGGGGCTCGGAGGCATGGGGGGCGCGCAGCCACTCGCCGTGACAATGAACGACGGCGTCGCCCTGTGCATCGACGTCGACGAGCAGCGTATCCGGCGCCGCTTGGAAACGCGCTACGTCGACGAGCTGGCCACTTCGCTCGACGATGCCGTGCGTCGCTGCGACCTGGCGCGCGAACGCGGCGAAGCGCTGTCGGTTGCGGTGGTCGGCAATGCGGCCGATGTGCTGCCCGCATTGCTGGATTCCGCCCTAGCCGTGGATGTGGTCACGGATCAGACCAGCGCTCACGACCCGCTGAACGGCTACGTGCCGGCCGGATTGAGCCTCGATGCGGCTGCAGCTCTGCGGCACAGTGACCCTGACGGCTACCTGCGCCGCTCACGAGAGTCGATGGCAGCGCACTGCGCAGCGATGGTTGCCTATCAACAGCGCGGCGCCGAGGTATTCGACTACGGCAACTCGCTGCGAGACCAGGCGCGGCTCGGCGGCTTCGCGGACGCCTTCTCGTACCCGGGGTTCGTCCCGGCATACATCCGGCCACAGTTCTGCGAGGGACGCGGGCCGTTCCGCTGGGTTGCGCTGAGCGGCGAGACGAACGACATCGCCGCCACCGACTCGGCGCTGCTCGAGCTGTTCCCCGATGACGAGGGGCTGCGACGCTGGCTGGAGCTTGCCCGTAACCGTGTGCAATTCCAGGGCCTGCCGGCGCGTATCTGCTGGCTCGGCGCAGGCGAGCGGCACCTGGCCGGGCTTCGCTTCAATGACATGGTGCGGCGCGGCGAGCTGGCGGCGCCCGTCGTCATCGGCCGTGACCACCTGGACAGCGGCTCGGTGGCGTCGCCGTTTCGCGAGACCGAAGCGATGCGCGACGGCAGCGATGCAATCGCCGACTGGCCGGTGCTCAACGCGCTGCTCAACACAGCAAGCGGCGCCACCTGGGTGGCGGTGCACCACGGCGGCGGAGTCGGCATGGGGTTGTCGATACATGCCGGAGCACAGGTCTGTGTCGACGGCAGCGAACGCGCTGCGACGCGAGCGGAGCTGGTGCTCAGCAACGACCCGGCTACCGGTGTCATGCGTCACGCCGACGCCGGCTACCCCGAGGCGATCGCTGCGGCGTCGGACCGCGGCGTGCGCATCCCCATGCTGCCCGTGCACTCGTGAACGCGTTCGAATGGCTGACGCGGGCAGACGCGAACCATGGATCGGTCGTGGTGCTCGGGGCTCCCATCTCGAAAGCCTCGATCTCCGCGTCTGAGGCGTGGTCGACGCCGCCGGCGGTGCGGGCCGCGCTGCGGCGCTACACGACGTGGGACGCCGAGCACGACATCGACGTCGCGAACCTCACGGTGCGAGACGCCGGCGACGTCGCCGGGGACCGCGACGACGCGGACGCTCTGGCGGCTCATGTCCGCATCCAGGAGGCCGTGTCGGCGGCGGCGTCTGCCGGCGAGACCGCTGTTGTTGTTGTCATTGGTGGCGACAATTCGCTGACCCGCCCGGTGCTGCACGGCCTGATGGCGGCGAGACCCGCCGAGGCCTGGGGACTGCTCACCGTGGATGCGCATCACGACTGCCGTCCGCTGGACGGCGGACCGCGCAACGGCACACCGGTCCGTGAGTTGATCGAGGCGGGATTGCCAGGCGACCGAGTGGCCCAGGTGGGCATCATGCCCTTCGCCAACGCAGCGGATCAGGCACGCTGGGCGGAGCGGCAGGGCGTGCACGTGCACCATCGCGCTGAGGTGGCGCGGCGCGGGATCTCCGAAGTCGTGAGTGCGGCGCTCGCGGAGCTGACGGCTGCCGGCGCCACAGCTGTGCACGCCGACCTCGATGTCGACGCGGTGGAGCGCGCCGCGGCCCCCGCATGCCCGGCAAGCCTGCCGGGCGGCATTGCACCTGCCGAGCTGATAACCGCGGCCCACCAGCTGGGACGCGATCGTCGCGTGCACAGCGTCGACTTCACCGAGGTTGATGCCAACGCCGACGTGAACGGCATCACCGTGCGGCTGGTCGCCGCTTGCCTGCTGGCATTCTGCAGCGGCGTGCTGCACCGCGGCGCCGAAGTACCGCCTGCATGAGCCGTCTTCTCGTACGCAACATCGGCGAGCTCTGCACCTGCGACTCCGAACGGGGTGACGCACCCGGTGTCGTGAAGTCGGCTGCACTTATCGCTGAGGACGGCGTTTTGACCTATGTCGGCGAGGAACGCGGCCTGACCCGCAGCCTCGAGGTGGACACCGAGATCGACGTAGATGGCCGGTCGGTGATCCCAGGTTTCGTGGACGCCCACACCCACATCGTGTGGCTGGGTGAGCGTTCGGCGGAGTACGCGCAGCGAGCTGCCGGCGTCTCGTACGAGCAGATTGCGCTCGGTGACGGCGGCATCGCAACAACGGTGCGGGCCACCACGGCAGGAACCGTGGATGCGCTGACCGCGGCTGCAGCGGAGCGCGCGCGGCGCATGCGATCCTGCGGTACCACCACTGTGGAGGTGAAGAGCGGGTACGGGATCGACACGAAGTCCGAGGTCCGCCAATTGGAAGCGGCGTCAGCCGTGCGCGCGCTTCCAGGAGTCCCTGACATCGTTACGACGTACCTGCCGCTGCACGCAACCCCTGACGGCGAACACGATAAGCACGTGCAGAGCGTCATCGACACAGGGATTGCAGAGGCTCGGGACCGTGCAACGTTCATCGACGTCTTCTGTGACCCCATGGCGTACAGCGTCGACGAGTGCGAACGGGTCCTGGTCGCGGCGCAGAACCAGGGCATGCGCGCCAAGGTGCACGCGGAACAGCGCAGCCGCAACGGTGGCGCTCTGCTCGCCGCGCGCCTCGGAGCTGTGAGCGCCGACCATCTCGAACACGCCGAGGACGGCGATCTGCGGAGCCTGGCTGCGGCGAGCGTGGTGTGCGTGCTGCTGCCGGGAGCGGCGCTTGTGCTCGGCGGCCCGCCACCGCCGGGGCGGCGGGCGCTGGAGGCCGGCGCCACGATTGCAATCGCCACCGACTGCAATCCCGGCACGTGCTTCTGCGAATCGATGCCGCTGATGATGTCGCTGGCGGTGGCGACCGCCGGGATCACGCCGGCGCAGGCACTGGTGGCGGCGACCGCCGGCGGCGCGGCCGCGCTCAGCCTCAGCGACCGCGGCGTGCTGCGCACCGGCAAGCGGTGCGACGTAGCGCTGCTCACAACGCCGCACTGGATGGATTGCGCGTATCACATGGGCGGGGACGTGGTGGGCGGCACGCTGGTCGCGGGCGAGAGTACGCTGCGCTGAAGATGCTGCACGAACCGGCGGTGAGGCCCCCGACCACCGCCGAAGGTTCGCTGCGTCTGCCGCGTTTGATCGGCACTGACCTGCAGGTGCCGCTCTCCAGCGGGGAGCTACGACGCTACGTCAACCTCGACTATGCGGCGAGCACGCCCGCGCTGCAGCAGGTCGCCGAGACAGTCGCGGGAATCCTTCCCTGGTACTCGAGCGTGCACCGCGGCGCGGGCTTCGCCTCCCAGGTGTCCACCCGAGCGTACGAAGCGGCCCGGAGCGCCGTGGCCTCGTTCGTCAACGCGCGCTCGAGTGATCGTGTCATCTTTGTCCGCAACACAACCGAGGCCATCAACCTCGCTGCCCGGTGCATCACGCTGCGGCCCGATCAGATCGTGCTCAGCACGGCGGTGGAGCACCACGCCAACATGCTGCCCTGGCGGCGGGTGGCGAAGGTTCGCGTGATCGAGCCCACAGCCGATCCAGCGTCGCTGCTGCTGCAGGTCAAGCGCGCCCTGCAGGACCCGTTGCAGCCGGTGGGGCTGCTCGCGGTGACCGGAGCCAGCAACGTCACCGGCGAGGTGTACCCGGTTGCCGAGCTGGCACGACTGGCTCACGAGCACGGTGCGCTCATCGCCGTCGACGCGGCGCAGCTGGCGCCGCA
>JAFAJR010000030.1 GCA_019236085.1 Candidatus Dormiibacterota bacterium | reverse complement strand
ACCCGCGAGCGCATCCGGCAGATCGAGGCGAAGGCCCTGCGCAAGCTCCGCCACCCCTCGCGGAGCAAGAAGCTGAAGGACTACCTCGAGTAGCGCCGGCCCGCGTCACCGCACGACGACCGCAAGTCATCACGGGGTGTCAGCGTTCACAGACTGGTGACGGTCGCTGATCTCCTCCAGAGCGTTCAGGGCGGCCTTGGTATCATCCGGCCCGCGTTCCGGGTTAGCTCAGCGGTAGAGCAGGCGGCTGTTAACCGCAAGGTCACTGGTTCGAATCCAGTACCCGGAGCGGCGAATGCAGCACACGTCACAGCAAGCCGCCGGCTCTCCGGCGCAACAGAGGAGCGCGCATGTCACAGCTCACGTCCCCACCGGCGCCATCGTCCGCCGCCGTGCTCGACCCGGAAGCGGCGGAGCCGCCGCTGAAACGGATCGCGTCCATACCGGAGCCGGTGCTGCCCGCGTCGGAACCGGAGGTCGCTGTCAACGGCACCAAGGTGCCCACCACGCCGCCTGCTCCCCCGGCGGCCGGCAGCGACCGGCAGCGGTACACACCGCCGGCGCCGCCACAGCGGCTCGCCGCTCGCTCGCTGGGTCCCGCAGGCAGGCGCCGCTCGCCGCTGGGTGTCGCGCTACTCAGCATCGTCACGCTTGGTGCGTATGCCTTGTTCTGGCACCAGCGCACCAATCGCGAGCTGCGCGACTTCGACCCACGGATGCACGTCCGGCCCGGCCATTCGACCCTGGCTGTCGCAATCCCCTGGGCGCTGGGCGTCCTGGTCACCCTGGCCGCCGGGCTGCGCATCGCGCTGGCGGTGGCCGGTGTCGCGCTGCCGTTCGATCCGCACGTGACGGTGCTGCAGGCATACGGTCTGCTGGGTTCGCTCCTGCTGGTGCCGTACGCCGTGATCGTGCTGCCGTTTTCGGCAGTCGCCATGGTGATGACGTTGGAGCGCGCACGCATGGCAGAGGACCGTGTCGGCATCACCACCGACGTGCAGTTGCGTCCTGTGTCGTTGCTGTGCGTGATGCTGGTCCCCGTCATCGGCGGGCTCATCGTCCAAGCCGTGGTGCAGCGCCGTCTCAACCGCGTCTGGCAGACGGCGCCTGCGACGGAGGCGCGCATAACTCGTCACTAGCGCCCCAGTCACTACACTGCCTGACCGTGGCTGTGACGATCGCCTTCGTGTCAGGCAAGGGCGGGGTCGGCAAGACCACGACGTGCGCGTCGCTCGCTGCCGCATTCGCGGAACGGGAGCGACGCGTGCTCGCGGTCGACCTCGACCCGCAATCCAACCTCACCTCGGGACTCGGCGTGAACCCGTATGAGGTGGAGCACACGGTGGCCGATGTCATCATCGATCCCGAGGCACCGGTGGACGAGGTGATCGTGCCCACGCGCTGGCCGAATCTGCATCTCATCGCCGCGAACCCTGACCTCAGCGCCATCGAGTCGCAACTGCCATCGGCGCTTGACCGTGAGTTGCGGCTACGCGACGCGCTGAACCGCGACGTCCGCGATTACGACTTCATCCTCCTGGATACGCCGCCGAGCTTTGGCTTCCATACAGTCACGGCGCTTGCTGCAACGGACTACATGCTCATCCCGGTGCAGATGTCCGGCTTCGCGATCAAGGGACTCAAAGAGACGCTGCGCACGGTGCACCATGCGCGGCAGCGGCTCAATCCGCGCTTGCAGGTGCTCGGGCTGCTGCCGACGTTCGTCGCTCCTCGCACGCGCTTCTCGCGTGACATGTTGCAGAATCTGCGTGCCATTCCGCACATGCGCGTGTTCGAGTCGGCGGTGAAGGTGACCGTCCGGTTGCAGGAGTCATCGCTTGCCGGTGAACCGATCACCGTGTACGCCAGTGGTTCGGACGCGGCTGCGACGTATCGCGCACTCGCCGAGGAGGTGCTGACGGCCGTCATCGCGGAGGCCGAGCGTGGTGTCTGAGGTCCGTCTGCCGCGGCGCCGGCGCAGCGTGTCGCGCTCGCCGGTCGTCATCGACCCCGCTGACATACCCGACGACGCCGAGGGGC
Source organism: Candidatus Dormiibacterota bacterium (assembly GCA_019236085.1). Classification (GTDB taxonomy): domain Bacteria; phylum Chloroflexota; class Dormibacteria; order Aeolococcales; family Aeolococcaceae; genus JAFAJR01. The sequence continues at coordinate 1,824 of JAFAJR010000030.1, read as the reverse complement.
GCGTGGAGGTACTCGCAATCCGGGCTCCCGCCGACGTCATCGATCCCGGTGAGATACTGCCGCGACCGCCGCCGCTGCCGTCGCGATTCGCCTTCGCGGTGATGTCCTACGACGGCTGGCCGGCTATGGGCGTGGCAGCCGCGCTGCTGGCTGTGCTGTTCACCCTGGGGATGGTGCTGACGCATTGAGCCGCGCCGGCAAGCTGGCCGGCGGCTCGGTGTCGGTTCTCGCCGTCGCGTGGGCCGCGGCGTGTGCTGTGGTCTATTACCGCGCCTTCGGCAGGCGTCGTTTCGATCCGCGCATGACAACGCCGGACGATTACGGCGCCGCTCACGAGGTGCTGCAGGTGCGCACCGATGACGGCGTGTCACTCGCCGCGTGGTTCCTCCCGGGGAGACTGCCCGCCGCGGTCGTGGTCAGCGGCGGCTACCGCGGACGCGCCGGCGACGTGTTGGGCATCTCCACGGCGCTGCAGCGAGAGGGCTTCAACGTGGCCGTCTACGGCTGGCGTGGAACCCCCGGCAGCGACAGCGCGGCGCACACGCTCGGGGTGTACGAACGCAACGATCTCCGCGCCGTCATCGACGCGGTGATCGCGCGGCTGGGGCCCGTGCCCCTCGGTCTTCTGGGCTACTCGCTCGGCGGCGCCGTCTCGATCAGCGTCGCAGCTGACGAACCCCGGGTTGCGGCTGTGGTCACCGACAGCGCCTTCGCCGACCCTCGGCGGCTGCTGGGGGACCGGGTACGCCGGATGCTGCGGGTGCCGGCCGCCCTGGTGATGGCGCCGGTGATCGCCGTGTTCAGCCGACGCACCGGAGCCCGGCTCAGCGACTTCATGCCGGTGATCGCGGTGTCCCGCATCTCACCCCGCCCGCTCCTGCTGATCCACGGGGACGCCGACGCGACGGTGCCCGTCCGGCACGCCGAGATGCTGTTCCGCGCTGCCGGCGAGCCCAAGACGCTCTGGCGGCTGCCCGGCGTGGGGCACGTCGGCGCCTACTTTGCCGGCCGCACAGACTACGTCGCCCGCGTGGTGCATTTCTTCCATACGGCGCTACTGCCGAAGGAGCCGGCCGGCACCGCGAACGCAGGTTAGGGTCGGGCCCTGGCGAAGATACACAGATTTGTAGTAGTGTACGCATGTGGCCCTCACTCCCTGCACCGCACCGGCGGCGGCTGCCATCCGGCCGGCGGTGAATGCATCGGCGCTGTCGGACGGCGAGCTGATCGCCAGAATCCTTGGAGGCGCCGAGCCGTCGGTTGAGCTACGCGCCGTGTCGGCGCGGCTGGCGCGCATCCCCGCGGCGCAGCGGGCGGTGCTCGGCGTCCACGACCTGGCCCGCGAGCATGGGGTGACGCCGGAGCGAGCAGCGCGCCTGGCTGCTGTCTGGGAGCTTGCCGGTCGCTGGCAGCCTGACGAGCGGCCGGCGATCACGGCACCACGCGATGCCGTGCTCCTGCTCGAGCCGCTGCGGAACGCACGCCGCGAGGAGATCTGGGTGCTGCTCCTCGACGCGAGGCATCGCTGCGTGGCGCTGGAGACGGTGGCCGTGGGCACCCTCAATGCGTCGCGCCTGGCACCGCGCGACGTGTTTTCCCCGGCCCTGCAGCGCGATGCAGTTGCAGTCATTCTCGGCCACAACCATCCGAGTGGCGATCCCTCGCCCAGCCGTGCGGACCGGGTGGTCACGGCGGCGGTGCGCAGCGCCGGCGAGATGCTCGGCATCGCGCTGCTGGACCATGTGATCGTCACCCGTCATAGCCATCATTCATTCCGCGAGAACGAGGGATGGCCGTGAAGCCAGGACGCTCAGAAGGCGTCGA
>JAFAJR010000376.1 GCA_019236085.1 Candidatus Dormiibacterota bacterium | reverse complement strand
CATTTGAGGAGAGGCCGCGCTTAACCGCGGCTCATCTTCTCCGCCTTTTCGTGCACCTCGTCGATCGTGCCGACCATATAAAACGCCTGTTCCGGCACGGAGTCGTGCTTGCCGTCGACGATTTCCTTGAAGCTCTTGACCGTGTCGGCGATTTGCACGTACTTCCCGGGAAGTCCCGTGAACTGCTCGGCGACGAAGAACGGCTGCGACAGGAAGTTGCGGACGCGCCGTGCCCGCGCCACGGTGAGCTTCTGGTCTTCGGACAGCTCTTCCTGGCCGAGGATGGCGATGATGTCCTGCAGCTCCTTGTACTCCTGCAGGACCCGCTTCACCCCCTGAGCCACGCGGTAGTGCTCCTCGCCGACCACGTTGGGATCGAGGATGCGGCTGAACGACTCCAGCGGGTCGACCGCGGGGTAGATACCGATCTCAACGATCGCGCGTGACAGTGTGACGGTGGCGCCGAGGTGGGCGAACGTCGTCGACACCGCGGGGTCGGTGAAGTCGTCGGCCGGGACGTACACAGCCTGCTCCGAGGTGATCGACCCCTTGTGCGTCGAGGTGATGCGCTCCTGCAGGTCGCCCATCTCGGTGGCCAGTGTCGGCTGGTAGCCGACCGCCGACGGCATGCGTCCGAGCAGCGCCGAGACCTCAGCGCCGGCGAGCGTGTAGCGAAAGATGTTATCGATGAACAGCAGCGTGTCCGCACCTTTCTCATCGCGGAACCACTCGGCGAGCGTGAGGCCTGTCAGCGCGACCCGGGCACGGGCTCCCGGAGATTCGTTCATCTGCCCGTACACCAGTGCCGTCTGCTCCAGGACCTTCGACTCCTCCATCTCGCCGTAGAGCTGCGTCCCCTCGCGGGTCCGCTCGCCCACGCCGGCGAACACCGAGTAGCCCTGGTGCTCGCGCGCGATGTTGCGGATCATCTCCATGACGATGACGGTCTTGCCCACGCCGGCTCCGCCGAACAGCCCGATCTTCGAGCCCTTGGCGAAGGTGCAGATGAGGTCGACGACCTTGATGCCGGTCTCCAAGATCTCCGACTCCGTCGACTGATCAGCGATGCCGGGCGGCGTGCGGTGGATCGGCAACGTGCCCTTGGTGTGCACCGGTCCCTTGCCATCGATGGGCTCGCCGATGACGTTGAACATGCGCCCCAGCGTCTCCTCCCCCACCGGCACCTGGATCGGCGCGCCCGTGTCGGTGACGGCATCGCCTCGTCGCAGTCCCTCGGTGGTGTCCATGGCGATGCAGCGCACCACACCGTTGCCCAGGTTCTGCTGCACCTCGAGCACCAGCCGCTTGTCCTTCGACACCTGCAGCTCGAGCGCGTTGAGGATGTCCGGCAGCCGGTCACCCGTGAACTCCACGTCCACCACCGGACCGATGACCTGCACCACGGTGCCCTTTGTCTTCTTGCCTCGCTCTGCAACTGCCATGGCTCTCCTTCTCCTCAGGCCTCGAGCGCGGCGGCGCCGCCCACGATCTCCATCAGCTCTGTCGTGATCGTCGACTGCCGCACCTTGTTCGCGGTGAGCGTGAGGTCGTCGATCAGGTCGTTTGCATTGTCGGATGCATTGCGCATGGCGATCATGCGGGCCGCCTGTTCCGACGCGGCGTTCTCCAGCGCCGCCTGGTACACCTGCCCCTCGACGTAGCGGGGCAGCAGCGCATCGAGCACGTCTTTGGAATCCGGCTCGTACTCGAAGTTGGTGGTCACCTTCGGCGCGTCCTCCGGCGGGACCACGGGGATGATGCGCCGTAGCGTCGCCTGCTGACGGCCGGCGCTGATGAACCGTGCGAACACGATGTCCACCTGGTCAGCCTCACCGGACTCATAGCGGTCCATGGCCACGCGCGCAGCCGGCAGGACGTCGGCCATGGTGGGCCGCTCGCTGAACCCGCTGCGATCCGCGATGAGATCCTTGCGCAGACGCCGGATCACATCGCGCCCCTTGCGACCGACGCTGATGACCGACACCGGTGCCTGCGACCCGTTGATCTCGCGCACCGCCAGGCGGATGTTGTTGCTGTTGAGCGCTCCGTTGAGCCCGCGGTCGGCCGTCACCAGGATGAGCACGCGACGCTTGACGTCACGCACATCCAGGTACGGATGCCGGTATTCCGGCGTCCGCTTCATGAGCTCAGCCATGATGCCGCTGATCTCGTCCGCGTACGGACGCGCAGCTTCGACGCGCTCCTGCGCCTTGCGCATCCTCGCCGCGGCGACGAGCTCCATGGCCTTGGTGATCTTCTGCGTGTTCTTGACGCTGCGGATGCGGCGGCGAAGATCTCTGAGCGATGCCATGACTCAGCCGGCGCAGCTGTTGATGAAGCAACCGTTGGCTGCAGCGGCGGCACCCATCCGGAGCCGGGGCATCTCGGAGCCGCGAGGCAGCGTCCGCGTTGAAACGGACTCGCGGCGAGAGTTGAGCCGCGCGGGCCACCCGCCCGCGACGGCGTACCCGGCGCAGCGACGGGTGCGGCCGCTGACGCCAACACGTGCGGAACTCAACCCGCGTAGCCCTTCTTGAAGTCTTCGATGGCGGCCTTCAGCGAGCTCTCCGTCTCCTCGCTGAGACGTCCATCGCGCTCGATCGTCTGCGCCAGGTCCGCCTTGTTCTGGTCGATGTAGCGCAGCAGCGAGCGCTCGAAGTCACGGACCCGATCGATCGGCACGTCGTCCAGGTATCCGCGGCCGCCGGCGAAGATGGCGATCACCTGCTTGCTGAGAGGCATCGGCTGGTACTGCGGCTGCTTGAGCACCTCGGTCATGCGCTGGCCGCGCTCCAGCTGATCGCGCGTGCGGCGGTCGAGGTCGGATGCAAACTGCGCGAAGGCCGCGAGGTCGCGGTACTGCGCCAGATCGAGTCGCAGACGCCCTGCAACCTGCTTCATCGCCTTGGTCTGCGCGTCACCACCGACGCGAGACACCGACAGACCCACGTTGATCGCCGGGCGGACACCGGCGTTGAACAGGTCCGTCTCCAGGTAGATCTGCCCGTCGGTGATGGAGATGACATTCGTCGGGATGTACGCCGACACGTCATTCGCCTTGGTCTCGATGATCGGCAGCGCCGTGAGGCTGCCTCCGCCCTCGGCGTCGCTCATCCTTGCAGCGCGCTCCAGTAAGCGAGAGTGCAGGTAGAAGACGTCGCCGGGATATGCCTCGCGCGACGGTGGGCGGCGCAGCAGCAGCGACAGCTCGCGGTACGCGTCGGCGTGCTTGCTGAGGTCGTCGTACACCACCAGCGCGTTGCCACCCTTCTGCATGAAGTACTCGCCCATTGCGCAGCCGGCGTACGGCGCCAGGAACTGCAGCGGCGCGGGGTCCGCCGCGGTGGCAGCAACGATGATCGTGTGCTCCATCGCGCCTTCGCGTTCGAGCACCGCGCGCACCTGCGCCACCTTGGCCGCGTTCTGTCCGACCGCGACGTAGATGCAGATGACGTCCGTGCCCTTCTGGTTGATGATGGCGTCGATGGCGATCGCCGTCTTGCCCGTCTGACGGTCGCCGATGATGAGCTCGCGCTGTCCCCGTCCGATGGGGATCATGGAGTCGATCGCCTTCAGGCCCGTCTGCAGCGGTGTGTCGACGTTCTTGCGCAGCATCACGCCCGGAGCCACACGCTCCACCGGCAGCGACTGCGAGGTCTCGATGGGCCCTTTGTCATCGAGCTCCTGACCCAAAGCGTTGACCACCCGTCCCACCAGCTCATCGCCGACCGGCACCTCGGCGATGTGCCCGGTGGTGCGCACGGTGTCGCCCTCCTGGAGGTGCTCGTAGGAGCCCATGATCACCGCGCCAACACCGTCCTCGCGAAGGTCGAGCGCGAGCCCGAGCACTGTGCCCTTGCCGCCAGGACCGGGGAACTCCAGCAGCTCGCCTGCCATCGCCTGCTCGAGGCCGTAGATGCGCGCAATGCCGTCACCGACAGAGCTGATGACGCCCTCGTGGGCGTCGACAACCGGCGCTTCGAAATGCTCGATGCGCTGCTTCAGGATCTCGCTGATCTCGTCACTGCGTATGGCCATTGCTGCTCCTGCTCTGCTCTGCCGTCATTGATCAGGCGAGCGCCGCCTGGAGTTGTCGGAGGTGCGTGCGCACGCTGTCGTCGATGACGCGGTCACCGACACGCACCACGAGTCCACCGAGAATCGACGGATCGTGCACGACCTCGGTCTGCACGTCCTTGCCGAAGCGTTCGGACAGCGTGTGCTCGATCGCGGTCCGCATGCCGCGGTCCACGTCAACCGCGGTCGTCACCGTGGCGCGAACCACGCCGGATGCGCGGTCCGCCAGGGTGTCGTAGTGCGCCAGCACCTCGGGAAGCAGACGGCTGCGCCGCCGGTCCACCAGCAGGCGCACAAGGTTGCGTACCTGTCTCGACATGCCGTCGAGCAGCCGCAACGCCAGTGCCGCGCGTTGCGACCCGGAGATCCGCGGATTCTCCAGCGCGGCGGCGACCTCCGGCGTGGTCAGCGCCTGCGTCGCGGCGAACAGCTCGGCTCGCCAGGCAGGGATCTTCCCGGCTTCCTCGGCCAGGGCGAAGTAGGCGTCGGCGTACCGTCTCGCCAGGGCACCGGCGCGTACCTGCTCAGGCATCGCGACCCGCTCCGTTACCGGCCTCGACACGCGTTAGCGCGTCATCGATGAGCCGCTGGTGCGCCTTGCCGTCGAGCGTCTGGGCGACGACGATGGACGTGGCTTCGACCACCAGATTTGCCAGTTGCGATCGCAGATCCTGCATGGCGCGGTCTCGCTCGGCCCGGATCTCCGTCTGCGCCTGTTGCACGACTGCCTCGGCGTCGGTGCGGCCCTTGATGCGCACCTCCTCGGCCTCAGCCGTTGCTTCGCGGTGTGCGCGCGCCACGATCTCACGCGCCTGTTCCTTCGCTTCGTCGAGCGTCTTCGCCACCTGCTCCTGCACGTGGGCGAGCCGCTGCTCCGACTCCTGTGCGGCGCGGACGCCGGCTTCGATCTGCTTTTCGCGGGCTTCGGCCATCCGGATGATGCGCGGGTACGCGTATTTGCCGAGCAGGATGATCATGAGAATGAACGCGATCAACTCGGCGAAAAACGTGCCGTTGAAGTCCAGCAGACCCGCGTCCGCTACCAGGTGTGGCATCAGCGACTCACTTCACTCCGCTGGCGATGACGAAGACGAAGAAAAAACCCAGCGCCAGGTTGATGAAGTACATGCCTTCGACCAGACCAATGATGAGAAACATCGTCACCTGCAGGCGGCCCTGCGCCTCAGGCTGGCGGGCGGTTCCCTGGATCGTCGCGCTGCCGGCCAGGCCGTCGCCGATCGCAGCGCCGATGGCGCCGCCACCGAGCGCCAGTCCTGCGGCAATCAGGCCGCCCATGATGGCCAGTGCGTGGTTCATGCGGTGTCACTCCTCACTTGCGTTGCAGGTGCAGCGCCCGCGTGGTGCTCCTCCTCCTCGAGTCCTTCGCGGGCCATCCCGAAGTAGATAACGGTCAGCAGCATGAAGATAAACGCTTGGATCGTGCCGATGAGGAAGACATCGAAGAGCTTCCAAATCACGAGGCCGACGATCCAAAATGGGGAGATCGCGGTCTGGATGGGGCTCGAACCGACGAACGCCGTGTAGGCAAGCGTCAGCAGGTAGACCATCACCAGGCCGCCGAAGATGTTGCCGAACAGTCGCAACGCGAGGCTGATCGGTTTGGCGACCTCCTCGATGACGTTGAGCGGTACGAAGACGGCGCGTATGGGCTTGCTGAGCTCGAACGGTCGCGTGTAGCGGCGGAAGTATCCACGCCACCCGAGGACGCGGACGCTGTACCACTGGACGATGACGATGACGGTGATCGCCATGGCGAACGTGAGATTGACGTCGGCGTTGGCTGGAACCACCGGCTGCTGCAGCGGGAAGAAGTCGATCCAGTTCGCGATGAGGATGAACAGAAAGATGGTCGCGGCGATCGGCATGATGAAGGCAGCGTCCTCGGCGACCATGTCGCGGATCAGCGACCGCGTGTAGCTCAGGAGGAGCTCCAACACCATTTGGAGGCGTCCCGGCGTGCCGGATCGAACGCGCACCGCGACAGCGAACACGATGCCCACCGTCAACGCAATCGCGATGCCGCTGGAGATGAGGGTGTCGAGGTTGAATGTACAAAAGAAGCTCGATCCGCTGCACACCTGGACCGTCGGATGCGTGCCGGGGATGGTGTCCGCGAGAAATGTCACGGCCGCACCAGCGTTGCGCGCAGCGCGGCGGCCGCCAGGGCCAGCTGCGCGCAGCCCAGGCCGAGAATGACCAGCCAGATTCGCGACACACCGAAGGCGAGGCCGATGGCGATGCCGATCATGCTCAGCGTCACGAGCCGGACCAGGCTCGTCGCCAGGAACGGCACCGGGAGATTGAAGAGCCGAGCTGCAAGCGCGCCGTTCACCGTGCCGAGCAGCACACCGACCGCAAAGGCACCCCCCGCGAGTGGCTGGGCAAAGGCGGCTGAGGCAATCGCCAGCGCCGCGATCGCCATGGCGACGCACGCCACGGCCGCGGTGCGCACGGCACGATCCGGCTCACCGGATTGCACGTGGGTTTGCATCACGTGAGGTACTGGCGAAACCGGTTCACGGCGAAAGCACACGCCGCGACGATTCCCACGATGAGTCCAATCACGGCGCCCACCGGACTGCTGTGCGCCAGCGCGTCGATGCCGACGCCGGCGCCCAGCGGAAGCACCAGCGTGAGCGCTATGGCAATGCCGAGACCCATGAGCTCGGAGCCCGACGGCGTGCGGCTCGACGGCTTGCTGCCGTCACGTCCGCTGCTGTCGGGCATCTGCTCCATACCAGCGCGCAGTACCGCTTGTGGCGGCACGATCCCGAGCGTCAACTCTCTCAAAGGGCACCAGAAACTGGCCGTCACCGAACGCGGCCGACGTTAGCACAGCGGCCCTTCCACTCGATGCCGCGCTCGCGGCGGTCAGTCCGTCTGGCCGCCGTGCCGCAGATGCGATGTGGTGGTGCGACGCCCCGCTACCACGACAAATCCCTCGTCGTCGACGCTCGGCGCCACGGGGCCGAGCGCGCCGCGCCGCCGCGTCCTCCACAGGAGCGCCAGCAGCGACACCACGAGCAGCGCCAGAGCGGCGTCGATGATCTTGCGGTGTCCGTAGATCGTGAGCGCGATGCAGCCCAGGATCCCGGTCGCGAGGTAGAAGGTCAGCGCCGTCTCGACGGGGGTCATGCCCCGCGCCAGCAGGCGGTGGTGCAGATGCCCTGCGTCGGGCTGCGCCAGGCTTCGCCCGGCGCGGCGGCGGCGCACGATGGCGAAGGCGGTGTCGCCGATGGGCAGGGCCAGGGCGATCAGCGGCACCAGCAGCGAGAGCCCGACAACGATCTTGGCCACGCCGAGCACCGTGATGAGCGCCAGCGCCACGCCCAGGAAGTGGCTGCCCGAGTCGCCCATGAAGACCCGCGCCGGGGGCAGGTTCCAGACCAGGAAGCCGCAGCAGCACCCGATGAGCGCCCCGCTCAGGACGATGACCCCGGTCTGCACGTCGCCGGGCGCTTCGACGCGGTTGATCGCCGCCAGAAGGCAGACCCCGGCGACGATCGCAATGACCCCGGCCGCCACGCCGTCGGCGCCGTCGAGCAGGTTCACCGACACCTGCATCCCCAGCACCCAGGCAACGGTGATGGGCGCCGCGAGCAGCCCCAGGTCCCACACGGCTGCGCCGTGCACCCCGGGGATGGCGATGAACGTGATGGTCATGCCCAGGATCGCGGCGACCACACCGGCGCCGATCTCGATCGCCAGCTTCACCGACCAGTGGAGGTCGAGTATGTCGTCGACAGCCATGGCCACGGTGATCGCACCGCAGACCGCCACCACCGCCCAGCGGTCGACGATGCCGGCGCCGAACCAGGCCAAGGCGGCAGCAAACCCGGCGAACATGGCAATGCCTCCGAGCCGCGGCGTGGGCCGGCGGTGCAGGTGGCGCTCGTCGTCCGGCACGGCGACGGCCCCGGTCCGCCGAGCGACCAGGATGGTGGCGGGCACGAAGGCCGCGCACACCAGGCTCGCAGTCAGGAAGGCAGGGACTGCCGGAAGCCAGGTGGCCGAGTCGGCGATCACGAGGTGACGGCGCTGCGGTAGGGAAGCGGGAAGCGCCGGCACAGCGCCAGGCTCTCGGCTCGGGTCCGCTCGCGGACGTCCGGGTCGTCCATGCCCCGCAGCATCGTGTCGACCAATGCGGCGATCTCCCCCATCTCGGCCTCGGCCATGCCCCGCGAGGTCACTGCCGGTGTGCCGAGCCTGATGCCGTTGGGGTTGTACGGCGTGCCGCCGTGGCCGGGGAAGGCGTTGGCGTTCACCGTGATGCCCACCTCGTCGAAGGCGCTCTGCAAGGCGCGGCCGCGGCGCTCGAAGGGGCGCAGGTCGAGCACCATCAGATGGTTGTCGGTGCCGCCGGTGGTGAGCACCTGCCCACGCTCGAGCAGCGCCGCTGCCAGCGTCCGGGCGTTGGCGACCACCTGCTCCGCGTAGCGGCGGAACGGCTCCTGGGCGCACTGCTGGAGCATCACCGCCTTGGCAGCGATGGCGTGCAGCTGCGGTCCGCCTTGCACCCCGGGGCAGACGGCCTTGTCGATGGCCTCGGCGTGAGCGGCGCGGCAGAGGATCATGCCGCCCCAGGGCCCACGCATCGTCTTGTGGGTTGTCAGCGTCACGAAATCCGCATGCGGCACCGGACTGGGATGCACTCCGGCGGCCACCAACCCGGCGAAGTGGGCCATGTCCACCAGGAGCAGAGCGCCCACCTCTCGGCCGATGTCGGCGAAGGCAGCGAAGTCCAGGATGCGTGGATAGGAGCTGTAGCCGGCAACTATCAGCTTTGGCTGGATCTCGCGAGCCCGGCTGCGGACGTGGTCCATGTCCAGGACGCCAGTTGTCTCGGACACGAAGTAGGACTCGAAGCGGTAGATCTTGCCGCTGAAGTTCACCGGCGAACCGTGCGAGAGGTGGCCACCCTG
>JAFAJR010000271.1 GCA_019236085.1 Candidatus Dormiibacterota bacterium | reverse complement strand
GTGAGGATGGTTCGTCCGCTCCTGCTGGCCGGCGCGCTTGCCGCGTCCGTCGCCGCATGCAGCAGCTCCACCAACACCAGCATCCTCGACAAGCTGCCCACCATCAACTACGTGGGGAATTCCACCTGTCCCACGTCGGGAACGTCGAACTACTTCACGTCCTCCAACGGTTCGGTGAAGCCGGCGCCGGTCAACAGCCTGCCCGCGGTCGGTGTTCCGGTGGATGAGATGCCGCACACGCACGTGCAGCAGGGAACGCAGGTCCAGTACAACCACAATCCCCCCACGAGCGGCTGCCACTACAACCTCGGGTACGGCAACGCGCCGATACAGACCGGTGCGTACAACGTCGAGATCCCGCCCGAATACTGGGTGCACAACCTGGAGCACGGCTACATCGTGGTGCTCTACAACTGCCCGAGCGGCTGTGACACCGAGTTCCAGGCGCTGCGCACCTGGTATCACAACCTCTCGCCGGACCCCAACTTCGGCTATGCCAAGGTGGTCATCCTTCCCTACAAGGAGATGAGCGTGCCGTTCGCCTGCGTCTCGTGGGACTGGTATGACCCGATCCCGGTGTTCAGCATCGCCGAGGTGCAGAAGTTCTACGCCAACCACGTGGGAAACGCCGCGGAGCCGCAGGGCCCGTAGCAGGCGCTGCCGTTCGTGCCGCTGCCATACTCAGGCCGATGGCGCAGCAGCAGCGCACCCGGATGCAGAGCCGGACTGAGCGCGCCCCCCAGGGCGGACGGCGCGACGGCTCGGCGGTGGCCGAGCGCCGCACCACGTCGACCTGGCGGCAGTACGTCGCCGGATTCGGTGGCGGGCTTCTGGCAGGCGAGGCGGTGCTGCTGCTCCTGAGCAACCTCGGCAGCCTGGCCGCCAACGCGGCGTTCGGCCCGTCTGGCGGACAGAACATCGACGGCGGTGTGGTGGGTGTGTCCACCCTCGTCGCCGTGCTGTTCGGCGGCTGGCTCGCCGCCAGGATCGTCGGCCGCGTCGGCCTTTACATGGGCATCGCCGTGGCCATCGGCTTCATCTTCTGGGGCGCGATCTTCCAGTTCCTGCAAGAGGCGCAGATCGTCGCCTCATCGATCAGCGCGGGCGGCCACAAGCTTGTCGACCTGGGACCCATGGACATGGGCAGCCTGGTGATGGGCGACCTGCTGGCCCTGTTCGGCGGCTCGGTGGGCGGCCTGCTCTCGGGGCGGCGCTAGCGCACTAGCGCCGGACGGCGACCTGCTCGGCCTGGCCCTGGAGCGCAGCCTCTCGTTCGTAGGGCTGGCCGATGAGGTCGGCCCGGCCGAGCGAGCGAGCGAATTCGAGGCACGCGGCCCGGGTGAAACGCAGGTGCTTGCCCGGCGTGTGCCAGGCTTGCAAATGCCCTTGCGCAACGGCACGCCGCAGCGTCGAGCGGGACACCCCGCAGAGCGCGGCCGCCTCCCCGGTTGTGAGGATCTCCTCCTCGTGGGCCACTGCCTCTTCCTCCCGTGGCGTGCGTCACTGTGGCGCCTGCCGGTTTCAAGTGCCGTTTATACAATGCGCCGGGCCATTTGTGTCGAAGCAACTTCGTCCTAATGGGTGACTGACGAGCTCGCTGCCGCGCCTATACTCCCGACGAGAGTGTCGCCCGGGGCGGAGCCGGGCCTTTGCCAGGAGCAAGCAATGAGCCTCGACGTCCAGGGGATAGGGCGGCGCCTGCTCGCAGGGGTCGGCACCGTCATTGTCGGCAAGGCTGCCGAGATCGAGCTGTGCATCGTCGCGCTGCTGTGTCACGGCCACGTGCTCATCGAGGACGTGCCCGGGACCGGCAAGACGATGTTGGCCAAAGCGCTCGCCCGGGCCAGCGGCTGCAGCTTCGAGCGCGTGCAGTTCACCCCGGACCTGCTGCCCGGCGACGTCACCGGTGTCAGCGTGTACAACCCGACGACCCGCTCGTTCGAGTTCCGGCCGGGGCCGATCTTCGCCCAGGTGCTGCTCGCCGACGAGATCAACCGCGCAACGCCGAAGACGCAGTCCGCGCTGCTCGAGGCGATGGAAGAGACGCAGGTAACGCTCGACGGCGTCACCCACACGCTGCCCACGCCCTTCATCGTGCTGGCCACGCAGAACCCGATCGAGCTGGGCGGCACGTTCCCCCTGCCTGAGGCGCAGGTGGACCGCTTCCTTTTGAAGGTGCGGCTCGGATATCTGCCCGGCACCGAAGAGGTCGCGATGCTCGACCGTTTCCAGATCTCATCGCCCATCGACAGGCTGCAGGCGGTCACCAGTCCCGACGAGCTGCTCGCCGCGCAGGCTGCGTGCCGCACAGTGCACTGCGACGCCGCGCTCAAGGAATACTGCGTGCGTTTGGTGCAGCGTACCAGGGAGCATCCCGACGTCGCCCTCGGTGCGTCGCCGCGTGGTGCATTGGGATTGCTGCACGCGTCGCAGGCGCGGGCGGCGCTGTCCGGCAGGGACTACGTGCTGCCCGACGACATCAAGGATGTCGCCCAACATGTGCTGGCGCATCGCGTGGTGCTGCGACCCAACGCCGAATTGCGCGGCCTCACGGCGCCCGCGGTCGTTGAGAGCGTGCTCGCCACCGAGGCGGTTCCCATGGCGGGACGGCGGCTGGCCTAGCATGGTGATGACGGCGAGGAGCGTGCACTCGTGACGGCGCGAGTGCCGCTGGTCGCCTGCATCGCGGTGCTTGCGTTCTTCGCCGGCATCACCGGCGTGCACCTGGCATACACGCTCGCCTACGTCCTGCTGCTGCTGCTTGTTGTCGCGTTTCTCTGGTCGCGCTCACTGGCCAAACGCATTCGCGTGACGCGTGAATCGCCGAAGGGGACGTACATGGTGGGTGAGGCGTTCGAAGAACGCTTCACTGCACGCAACACCAGCGGGCTGCGGCTGCCGTACTGCGAGGTGTACGACCGCAGCAAGATGCCTGGCTACACGCCGGGCCGCGTCTTCTCGCTGTCGGGCAGCGGCAGCGTGACGTGGGTTGCCCGCGGCGAGTTCACCCATCGCGGCATGCACCATTTCGGGCCGCTCGAGGCCCGCCTCGGGGATCCTTTCGGGCTGTTCCCGCGTCGCATCCGGGTGGCGCCGGAATCCGAGGTGCTGGTGTTCCCGGCGATCCATCCCCTGAGCGGCATCGCTCCGCAGTGGACCGGCACCGGTGCGGCGGATGTCCGGCGCGGCCGGCCTGTCGATGTTCCGCCTGATGTGTCGTCGATCCGGGAGTACGCGCCCACCGACGGGTTCTCGCGGATCCACTGGCGCTCGAGCGCCCGCACCGGAAGGCTCATGAGCCGCGCCTTCGACACAGGACAGAGTGCCGACCTCATGGTGGTGCTCGACATGCAGCGCGGCGTGCATGCAGGGAGCGGCGTTGAGTCGACTGTTGAGTACGCGGTTTCCCTGGCAGCGTCTGTGTGCCACGCCGCGATTCGCCGCGGACAAGCTGTCGGTCTTGTCACAAACGACAGGGCGGGCACGGCATTCGGCGCCGGCCGCGGCGACGTGCAGCGTCTGCGCATCCTGCACTACCTCGCCCTGGCGCAGGATGACGGCCGGCGCGCCCTGGCGGAGACAGTGCGGCGTCACGGCGAGGGTTGGCGAGGACGCGGCGGCATGATTGTCATCACCCCGAACCGCGATGCGCAGTGGGTGGAGGCGCTGGTGGACAACGCCACCCGGGGACAGCGGCAGCTGTGCATCTTCCTGGAGCCGACGACATTCGGAGCGCCGGGGCCGGCGCTGCGCATCCCGGCGGCGTGGCGGCTGGCGCTCGACTGGTGGGTGGTGCGGCGCGGCGACGTCATCGGCGCCGGCGAACGCAGCAGCGCAGCGGGCTAGCAGATGCAGCGCACAGTCGATATGCCGGCGCCGAGCAACGGACTGTCGCGTCCCGTCGCCAACGTGATTCTCTGCGCCGTGCTCATGGCGGCGACCGCCTGGGCGGTACTGGCGGCGGGCTGGGCTCAGAACGCCGGCGGAGCATTTGTCGTCGCCGTTGCGGCGGCCGTTGAGGGTGGCCTGCTGGCCCGGGCGATGGTTCATCGCGCTGTTGCCATCCTCCTCGCGCCGGTGCTGGCACTCGCTGCGATCGTGCCCACCACCATGGGCGCGATGCCGTTCGACGGCGACACCACTGCTGCGCACGCGGTGGGCCGCTTCGCCTCGGCGATCTTCACCGGCCTCGGCTCCAACGGCGACTGGGAGTTCACAGTCGGTCTCTGCGCCGTGCTCTGGGTGTGCGGGTACTGGCTCGCTTGGATGGCGCTGCGTGAGGGTAGGGCGGTGCTCGGCGTGCTGCCCGTCTACGCCGTTCTCGCCACCAATGTCTTGAACGCCAAGGCTCCCGACATGGCAGGAGTTCCCGAGGCCGTCGCCGTGCTCGCGTCGCTGCTGGTTATCGCTGGTGCGCATCTCGACTCGCTGCAAGCACGCTGGGACTCCGGCCGCGTCATCCCCCTGCCCGGCACGCGCTCGATGTTCGCCACCAGCGTCGGAGTCACGGCGGTGGGGCTGACAATCGCAGCGCTGCTCATACCGTCGGCCACCACCAACGACATCTCCACCAGGTTCTTCCCCGGAAGCGCCAAGGGCGGATCGCATTCCGGAGGGGGCGGCGGCAAGGGATCGATCCAGTTCAATCCCAACACCGAGCCCGGCGGTCCGCTGGTGAGCCAGCCGGTGAATGTCCTCACCTACTACACCGACAACAACACCCCGACCTACCTGCGGGTGGTGAATGACGTGCTCTTCTCCGCAGGCGATTGGTTCCCCGGTTCCACCGAGCAGTTCCCCGAGGATGGCGTGGCCCAGTCGACAGTCAACGATCCAGGCGGCAGCGTGCCCAGGGATCGATCGGCTGCGGATGGCGGCGTGGGTTCTGCGGAGTCGACGGTGACCGCGACCCTGACCTTCCAGCTGCCGGCCACAGGCTCGTCGTCTCTCGTGCCCTTTCCCGGTGACCCGGATTGGTCGAACCAACTCGGCACCGTGGCCGGCGAGGTGCCCTTCGCCCAGTCGAGCGGGCTCGGAACGCTGCCGCTGACTGTCGACGCCCTCGAGGCACCCTCAGCGCTGACCACCGGGACTGTGGTCCAGTCGCGGGGCTACACGTCGACGGCGACAGTGCCGCAGCTCGAGTCAGCCGGCACCGACTACCCCGCGTTCACCCAGCCGTACACGCAGATCCAGGACGACGCCACCGGTGGCCTGCAAATCATCAGACAGCTAGCACAGCAGTGGACCGCGGGAACCAACAATCCCTACGACGCTGCGGTGGCCATCGAGTCACGGTTGCGCGATCCGCGGTTCTTCACCTACACGCTGAACACGACGACGCCGCCGGCGGGCGAGTGGTCGATTGTGTACTTCCTGACCAAAACCCACCAGGGGTACTGCCAGTACTTCGCCTCCAGCATGGGTGCGATGCTGCGAGCGCTGGGCATCCCGACCCGCCTGGTGAGCGGCTATGGGCCGGGCTCGACGCTGGGCGACCGCGCTCGCAACGGCAACACCCAGCAGCAGGTGACCACCACCGATGCGCATGTGTGGGTGGAGTCGTACTTCCCGGGCTACGGATGGATCCAGTTCGAGCCGACGCCGCCGTCGTCCAACGGCGACTACGTGCAGTTCCACCGCGGCAGCCTCACAAGCACTAGCCCGTCGCCCACGCAGGCACCCGTCAGCTCCACCCCACAGCCCAAGCCCGGCTTCGGTGGTGCTCCCGGCAATGCACCCGGCGCGGGGGCGGCGCACGCCGCGTCGCCTGCCGGGATCATCGCGCTGATCATCCTCGGTGTCATCGTTCTGGTCGCGCTGCTGCTGTTCGCCTGGATGCTGCTGCCGCGTTCGCTGCGCGGCGCATGGCGCCGCCTGGAGGTGCTCGGAGCGATGGTAGGCGTGCGCCGGCGTCCGGATGAGACGTACTTCGAGTACGCGCGGCGTTTCGACGAGACCACGACATCGGAGCTGCGTTCCTCGCTCACGGGCATGGCGGAAGAGCTGTCGCGTTCCGAGTTCTCAACCGCGCTCGGCGATGCGGAGCAGCTGCGGCGGGTGAAGCTGCAATGGCACCGCATCCTGCTGCGCGCTCCTCGTTCGGCGCGCCTGGCGCTGCGCCGTCCACGCCGGCACCGCGTGGTCAGCGAGGTGTGACGTCGAGGGTCAGCAGGTCGTGGGCGATGATCGCGCCGCGCAGCTCGCGCCGCTCCGGCATGTGGCTCAACACGAAACGCGTGTTTGGATATTCGCTGACCAGCTGCGCCACCTCGCCGGCCCACAGGTGACCGCCTGGTTCCGGGCTGTCCCATGAGGTGCATTCGCAAACGAAGCAGTCCGACTGCGCGATGCATCGCCGGAGCCCTGCGCACAGCGTCGAGTCGCCGCTGAAACCGGCGGTGGTGCCGGCCTCGTCG